>JAGNHB010000110.1 GCA_018001935.1 Acidobacteriota bacterium | reverse complement strand
TGCCGACGAGCCGCCCCTGCGCCCCGGCGATGACGAAACAGTGGCTTCCCCGGATGATCGCGGCGGCCAGATCGCGGTCGCGATCGGTCGACGGCCCCCACCAGCCCTGAACGCGGTACAGAGCCAGGACACTCTCGGCCTGCTGCGCGGTGGGCTCCGTTATGAAAGCATAATCGACCTGCATGGCATGTGATGGAATCTTAAGAATGCCGCCCCGCGCTGTCAAGGGAGAACCCGTGCAAAATCCCCTTCGTACGGCTTCCTGCCCTCACCCGACGATGCCCTCCTTTCGCAAGTTGCCGATCTCCTCCGCGCCGAACCCCAGGGCGCCGAGGATCTCGTCGGTGTGCTCGCCGTGGAGCGGGGCGAAGCGCCGCACTTGCCCCGGGGTCTCGGAGAGTTTCGGCAGGATCCCCACCTGGTTCACTTTCCCCAGGTTCGGGTGGTCCAGTTCGATCACCATCTTCCGGTGAATCACCTGCGGGTCGCTGAAGACCTCCCCGATGTCGTAGACCTTCCCGACGGGGATGTCCTGCGGCGCGAGCAGGTCGAACCACTCGTCCCGGGTCTTCGTCAGGAACACCTGCTCCAGGCAGGATCGGATCGCGAGGAGCTTCTCGTCGGGCGCCTGAAAGGTCATGTCCATGGACCATTTGGCCGGCATGAGTTCCTCCTTGCCGATTGCCCTGCACAGGTTGTCCCAGAAATGGGGCTCGAGGCAGCCGATGCTGAGGTATTTCCCGTCCCCGGTCCGGTAGACGCCGTAGTGCGGATAGCTCCCCATGGCCCAGGACTCCCCGCGCTTCATGACCGTACCGTCCATGAAGAACCGGTGGGTGAACCAGGTGATCAGATGAATGGCCCCCTCCATGTAGGTGTGATCGATATACTGCCCCTTGCCGGTCTTCCCCCGGGCCATGAGGGCCAGGAGAATCCCGACGGCCCCGTAGAGGGAGACACCGGCGAAGTCGGCGATGATGTTGAGCGGAATGGAGGGAGGACCGTCCTTCGGACCAATGAGGCCCAGAACCCCCGCCAGGGAGATATAGTTGATGTCATGGCCCGAGAGAAGGCGGTAGGGTCCGTCCTGCCCGTATCCGGAAAGGGAGCAGTAGACGATCCCCGGGTTGATCCCGCTGATCGTCCCGTAGTCGACCCCGAGCCTCTCCACGACGCCGGGCCGGTAGCCCTCGATGACCACATCGGCGCTCTCCGCCATCCGGTGAAAGATCCGCCGCCCCTCGTCGGACCGGAGATTCAGGCCGATGCACCGCTTGTTGCGGTTGAGCGCGAAAAAGGCGGCCTGCCGTTCCCTGTCCTTTCCGCCCGGAGAGTACCCCATGTCTGCCATCGGGAAGGCCTTCGCCGGTTCCACCTTGATGACGTCGGCACCGAAGTCGGCCAGGATCATGGTACACAGCGCACCGGGGACGTAATTCGACAGATCGAGGACCTTGATTCCATCCAGCGCCATCATAGATCTCTCCCTCCTTTTGTTGAGCGGCGGCCGGGGGCGCACCATGGCCAGGCAGGAAAGGCGAGAAGGCGGGGGGGTGGAACGTTGGATAAACCGGCAGCCGAATTCCCGCGCCCCGTATCTCCAACTTTTTGGACCCGCCGGTTGTATATCACGGATCGGCACGTCCCGCCACAGAAACCGCCTCACGGGGTGTCCAGGGCCTAAGGACCGGATATCACAGGCAAAGCTAGTGCTTGAAATTATTTCGATTTTCTGTTATGTGCTCCGTGCATCCAAACCAACGGTTCTCTTGACGGACGGGCCGGTCGACATTCCCCATCGACGGGACAGGAGAGAGGAAAGAGGACGAGATGGAGTCCCGTGCTCACACGGAACGGGAAGTCTGCGGGCACTGCAAGAAAAGGTTATCGTTCATCAGATGCACCGGATGCGAACTACCGCTCTGCCAGGAGTGCGCCTGCTTCGAACTGATCGGCTCGGGCACCGGCACCGTCATACCGGCTTACTATTGCCTTCAGTGCGTCAAGGATGAGAGGATAAACCCCAACGCAGTCTTTTACAGCATCAGGTAGCCCCCGGAACGGGGCGCCGAACCGTCACCCGCCCGCCCCTGCGGGCGCGCCCCGCGCGGCTCGCAGGCGATCCCGCGCCGAAGGGGCGTGGCCTACCCGACGCCTATTCCGAGTCGACAAGGAACTTCGCGGTGAAAAACCCCATCAGGATGAGGAGAACCGAGAGGTCCGCCCGGTCGAGGATCCACATCGCGAACGCCTTGACGCCGGCGGCCTCGTTGAGGAAGCCGAAGGCGCCGGCAGGGACATACTTGACGAGGGCGATCGACGGGTATCGCGTCCATTCGTTGTACTCGAACCAGCCGTAGAGCTGATAGGCAAAAAGAAGCGTTCCGGAGAGGAAAATGAGGTTGGCCAGCCAGGACAGCAGCGAGATCCTCCTGCCCTTCACGCCTGTGCCGGCAGGGTGGGAATACTGAAACTTCCACGCAGAATGCCCATCGTACGGATCCATCGCAGACACCTCCTTTTTTCGTCACGCCCCGAGAAGCGGGGCAGGCCGCCCTCCTCCGGTGCAGGCCTCCGGTCCGCGAGGAACGCAGGGCAGGACAACAGGTATCGATCGCAAGGCCGTCCGGGCCGAAGGCTCCGTTCACACTATCGGATCATGGCGTCCCGGCCTTGAGGGTTTTTTCGGCCGGGGGGCCTCCGCTCGATACCCGGCCGCCGGCGAACAAACGCCACCGAGATATTTCCGGCGCCGACCC
>JAGNHB010000109.1 GCA_018001935.1 Acidobacteriota bacterium | reverse complement strand
AAGTTTGGCTTGCATTTTAACCCAACCCGGCGATAGTAAGTAGAGGGCAGAATCTTTGTTTACCAATCACTGTCCCAGAACGCTGCCCTGTTTGGTTCCGGCTCAGCCGGGTTGGGCTGTAGGGGTTTAGGCTGTAGGCTGTAGGTCCGGAGGGGTTCCCATCGGGGTCGGTATCGGTATCGGTATCGCAGTCGCAATCGGTATCGCAATCGGTATCGCTGTCGTTGCCACAATCGCTTTCGCTTTCGGGATCCGCAGCGAAACCTCGGCAGATCGGGCTGCAGGGAGGACCGCCTTCACATTTTTCTCCAGCTCCTTCCGGTCGAAGGTCCTCCGGATCCGCCGCTCCTCCTCGTCCAGGACCGGCTCCAGGGCTCGAAGGGCGACGAACAACAGCTGTTCATCCTCCGTTCCTCATCCCCCTGCCCGGCTCATCCTACCCCGAAGGCGGAGGGGGAAAATTCGCGGCCCGTCCGTCCAACTTCACGACACCGTGTCAGCGGCTCCCGGGGTTTGCCGGGGACCGCAATCCGCCGGCGCACCGGAGACCGACATGACCAAACGCCTGATCCTTGTCCTGACGCTGTTCGCGGGGCTGACCCCGGGGGGTTTTCACGTCCTGGCCGGCACACTGGAGTGGGAATGCCATGGCCCGTTGAAAGGGTACTCTTCAACGGTCACGGTTTCCCCCGTCAACCCCGATGTCCTCTACGCCACCGCGGTGGAAGACGGCGGCGCCACCTGGGCCCCGGCGAAGACGGGCATGGGCGACCAGACCGTCAACGCCCTCCTCATCCAGCCCACATGGACGAAAACGCTTTACGCGGCCACCCTCGCCGGGGTTTTCCGCTCCTCGAACGGCGGCCAGTCCTGGAAACCCATGAACACGGGCCTGTGGAACGTTTCCGTACTCTCCCTGGCCTTCCACCCGAAAAGCTTCGGCACCGTTTACGCGGGGACGAGCGGCGCCGGCGTCTTTCAGCGCACCTTTCTCTATGACCTGAACTGGGACGTCGTCTTCAACGCCCTGGATCTGGTTGTGGCAGCCTCGCTGCTCGGGGGGAACCTGGAGGGGGCGGACCTGGACGAGGACGTCGCGGACCTCGACGAGAACGGCCGTTTCGACGCGGTGGACCAGGTCCTGATGCAACTCGCCCAGGCGGAAGGGGATTGAAGCGGCAGAGCGGAAGCGTCGCCGGCGCCCGTCAAAGGGTCGGCGGAGGGGAGGGCGGTTTCGCCAGCCGGCCTGGCCCTGCTTCGGCAGGAACCCGTGGTTTCTCTTAATTCCTTCACATCCCCGGCGGTTGGACCCTGGCGTGTTCGCCAATAGTCGGAGAACAAGCGGGAAAGCGTCTGCAAGACGTTTGTTTGAGCCATCCCCCGAGGGTGATGGTACCTTCCGATTGAACGGACGGCATTCATGCCGCCCGTCGCTACCGAAATCACCGTTTCAGCGAGGGCGGCACCCTTTTTTGCGACCGCATCACTGCCGGGTGATGGTGACCGGCTCCGCCAGGCGGAAAGTCAGGCGGGCGCCGGCGGCGAGGGTCGCCGGGTCGCCGCGGGTGGCCAGGACCACGCCCGTCCCCGCCCCGCCGCCGACGAGAGCCCCGACCGCGGCGCCCTTCCCGCCCCCGGCGATCCCGCCGATCACCGCGCCGGCACCCGCGCCGACGCCGATCTTTGCGGCGTCCTTGCCGTGGGTGGTCCGGGCCTTCTGGGTGAAGGAGTCCGTCTTCAGGTCCACCGTCCGGCCGTCCGCCAGGGTGAGGCGATTCAGGGTCAGCACCAGGAAGGCCACCCCCTTCACCCGGCCGCCCGGGTTCGACTCCACGATGGTCCCGGACACGGCCGCGCCTTTTTCGGCGACGACCCAGTCGCCGTCCTCCAACGGAAGCGCAAGTTCAGCAGAGAAAGGCTGCCCCGACTTGTTGGCTTTCGTGGAGAGCCCGCTGGCGAGCTTGACCTCGAAGGTGGACCCGGCGCCCCAGGTAAAGGTGTGGGGCGGCGGGGGCAAGGCCTCGCCGGCTGGCGGCTGGCCTTCCGCGCCCGGTCCGGCGACCGGTCCGCCGGCTGCGGGCTGCCCTTCGAACCCCGGGGTCCCGGAAACCGGCTGGGCGGACCCGGTGACGGTCTGGGCGCCGTCGCCGCCGGGGGCCTTCGCGCACCCCGCAAGGACCAGGAAAAGGGAAACCAGGGCCAATCCCGCAATACTCGTGAAAACCCGGCGACTGTTCATGTCCGCACTCCTTTCAAGCGTTTCGGACAGTATATCCCGAGGTGGCATTTCCTGCAACGGGATAACCGCGGCCTCGCATGAGGCGGCGACAGCCTGGTTTTCCTGTTTCCGGGAAGAGGGCAGAACCTGTTCCCCCTCAAGGCTTCACGGCGTCCCCCCGAGGGGGTCGCAGACAGTCGGGAAACGGTACACGTCGTCACTCTCAGCATCCCCATGGAACCGCTGGAGGTGGGGTGGGCCGAGGTCGTCTCGGACCAGCCCCTGATCCTCTCCTCCGACTTCCAGTACTACGACATGAGCGTCTACCCGCCCCGGCTGGACTGGGCGGTGGGGGTGCTGCCGTCGCCCTCCTCGACCCTGTCCGTTTTCAACGCCAACGTCAGTTCCTCAGCGGAGAAGACAGGCGCCGAAAGATGACGTGGCGGCCGGTCGGCGGCGAAGAGGGCCGTGCCTCCGTGCCTTTGTGAGAGCTATCCGGACTCTTCTCACGGGGGCGCGGAGGCCGGGGGAAAGCGGTGGCGGACTCTCTTTCGACCGTGCACCAGCACTTTCGCAAGGGAAAAAGTTGGCATGATCTAACCCCGCCCTGATCGGGCTATCAGCTCGCGGAACGCCCGGGGTCACCTCACAAATCATTCTTGCAATATCAAGTTCCCTCTTGACTAGCC
>JAGNHB010000108.1 GCA_018001935.1 Acidobacteriota bacterium | reverse complement strand
TCCGCCTCATCGACCCGGTCGGTGGTGAAAACTCTCCCTTTCCCTTACCTCCTGTTTCTCGCCACCGGTAACCGATCGCGGGATTTTCCCTTCCTATAGCGGGCTCAGAGAAAGGGACATAACACCTCCATTCCCGCGTCTCGAGGATGGAGAGATAATCAGCGAAATACTGCTCCACCGGGGCCAGGTTCATCTCGTCGAGACAGAGCCAGAAGGGGCACATGGCCCCGGGTTCGTTGCAGTCGATGCCCTCGGCCGAAGCCGAATGGGCGGCGTGCTTCCAGCTTTTCACGATGAAGCGCAGCAGGTCGGTGACGACGAAGCGCACTCCCTGCGAGCCGATGCGGGAGATGTAGCCCAGCAGGTCAGACGGTTCGTGCCAGTCAGGCCGAACCGGAACGAGGCAGTAATTCTCGCCTCTGGGAACGTTGTACAGGTCGGCGGCGGCGTTTGCCTGCTCGCGTACAAACCGCGTCTTGCCGGAGCCGGAGATGCCCGCGAGGAGGAGGAAGGGCTTTGGGAGAGGTATTGTTGTTTTTTGTGGTTCGTAGATATTGGGTTGAGATAAATAGTGCTCGCAAATCTTGTAAATTGTTGAATCATAACCCAGAATGAAGGGATCGTGATCTGCTCCGAGTTTTACAAAGAGAGATGGCTGGTTGCTTTCCGATAGATTTTTTCGAAGAACATCGCTCAATGAGATTTTCTTGTTATTGATACCATTTATAATATCTTTAATGACTTGGGTTGGAATAACTCGAAGTGCGCCACGTTCAGCTTTAATCTCACCTCGTTGGGCTTCAGGATGTCCGCGGAGATAAATATTTTCATTGTTTACCTTCTCGAGAGTATACGCTCTCACTCCCTCTCCTAAAACAGTCCCAATTTTTAAACGGCTTGCGTCAAAAGCCATGAATCCTCCGATTGTTCACCAATAATAATCTAGCTGATTGCAAGAAACATCATCATGAAGTTTTCCTGAGATCTTCACCTTCGAGAGAATTCTACCACGGCTCCCTGACAGGATCATTCCCATTGTTAAATAGGGGACAAAGGGTGCCAGGCACCCCCTAACCCCTATCGAATCAGACGGACATCACTACCCTACGCGCAACTTCCACAATATCAATCAGACATAACGACCGCTCTCCGAAAGCACCTTCACGCAGAGTGCGGCGCGCAGGCTTCCGGAGCGCCGTCGGAAGGGGTCCGCTCCCTGTTCGCGGGGAAAACGTCATCGCCTTGCTTGATCGCTGACCGATTCATTTTCAGAAACATTGCGAGTGCAGGGAAAGTACCGGGAGGGTTTTCTCGCGCCGCCTCCGGGGCGCGGGTCTTCCTTACGCTTGCTTTTCCGGCGGGAACACCGCCTCCGGTGGAGTGCCCGCCGGCTAATATCCTCAATCCCTGCGGGATATCAATGCTCACCTTGCCCTTGGGCCCCCGGTTCCGGTATTGAATTCAGAAGCTTGGACGCGGAGAAAGGAGAAACCCGGCCTCGGCACCCGAAGGGTGTTTATTCGGAAGCCCGGGGCAAGGCGAGGGCGCCCGGCAAGAACGATTCGGGCCCCCGGTAAAGGTCAAGGGCGCCCTCGCCGCCGCCCCGGGAAAGACGGGGTTGAAACGGAAGATCCCTGTAAGGGATCCACGGGGTTGACCGGTCGGGGAATCGGGAAGGGATCCCTTTCAGGGATCGTCGGCTGCATCACCGCTTCACCCGGGGCGGTTGGGACGGCGTCGAGCCGCCGTATTCCGAAAGCGGCAGCGCGAGACTCGCTGCCGCACTCCACAGCCGCTCGGGGACTCGCGGCAGGGCTTCGGAGCCGGGCGGGGCGCGATGGCCGGATCAGGCCGTGAGCAGGGTGCGGAGGGCGGCGGGGTCGGCGGGCTGGAAACGGTTTTCGCGGTCCCAGAGGAGGGTGCGCGGGGGGAGGCGGAGGTAGAGGCCGCGGGCGACGCCGAGCGTCTCCGCGGGGTGGTCCTCCAGGTTCTTTCGCTCCGCCAGACCGCGAAGGTCCGCTTCGCGGGTGCGGTTGCGCTCCAGCCAGCGGCCGAGGTGGGCGCCGGCGGCGATGAAGTCGCGCTTGTGGGCGTTGCAGCGGGGGTCCGCCGCCACCAGGTTGGCGAGGCCGTTGTCGGGGTGGCGGGCGAAGGGGACGAAGTGGTCCACCTCGGCCCGGGAGACCAGGCGCGAGCCGCAGTAGAAGCAGCGGCCCCCCTGCAGCTCTACGAGGTCCGGGCGGACGGCGGACAGGGCGCGGCGGTCGACCCCGAAGAGGAAGTCCTCCAGGCGGGACGCGTCCAGGGCGTTCAACCGCGCGACCATGCTGGCCCAGGCCCGGTGGACCAGGGGGCGCAGGAGGCCGTTCAGCCGGGCCAGGGCCTCCCCGGCCCCGGGCAGGAGGAGGATCCGGTTGTCGAAGGGGCCGGCCCCCGTTTGCTGGTACCGCAGGACGTCTGCCTTCCGCTTCTCGATCCCCAGGTCCCACCCGAGCGTGTAGATGACGGGCTCCGTCTCGCGGCCGACGGTCTGGAGCCGGGGCAGCGGCATGAGGATCAGCGTCCACTCCACCTGCCGCACCGTCCGCTCCCACCCCGCCGGGTCGGCGCGGCGGGCCCGGTACAGGGGCAGCGAGGGGTCGGGAAGGGCGTCCCGGAAGGCGAGGAGGTCGGACAGGATGCGGGCCGGACGGCCGGTGTTCTGGCGAAGGGTTTCCCCGCGGAAAGCCGATGTCTGGGGCCAGTAGAGGTCCACCACCTTCTCCGCCAGTTCCCGGGTGGTGAGGGCGTCGGGGGCGGACCCGTCCCGGGC
Organism: Acidobacteriota bacterium; assembly: GCA_018001935.1. Classification (NCBI taxonomy): domain Bacteria; kingdom Pseudomonadati; phylum Acidobacteriota; species Acidobacteriota bacterium. The sequence goes on along the minus strand of JAGNHB010000108.1, from coordinate 771 downwards.
GGTCTTCTCCAGGCACAGGTCCATGAGGCCCAGCAGGACCGCGTACTTGTAGGTGGCTGTGAAGGACCCCTGGTCCAGCAGGGCCAGGAGGCGCTCGGCCTTCGCGAGGAGGTCTTCGGCCCCGATCACGGCTCGGCCTCCGCGGGGATGAAGCCGGGGCGGCGGTAGTTGCCGCGGGCGGGGATGACGAAGCGGACGCCGCCAGTGGGGTCGTCCACGTCGCCCCGGTAGCGGGGGATCAGGTGGACGTGGAGGTGGGGCACCGTCTGCCCGGCGGCCTCGCCCGCGTTGATGCCGAGGTTGAAGCCGTCGGGGGGGCGCTCCGTGCGCAGGAGCGTCTCCCGGACCGCGTCGAGGAGGGCTAAGAGGGCGGCGCGCTCGGCGTCGGTGGCGTCGAACCAGGAGGCCACGTGGCGGCGGGGCACCGCCAGGGTGTGGCCGGGGGAGACGGGGAAGCCGTCCCGCAGGGCCAGGGCGAGGGCGTTTTGGGCTACGATCCGTTCCGGCGCGGGGTCGCAGAAGGGGCAGTCCATGGCGGCCTCCTGGGTCGATTCGTCGGGAGGGATCGTAGCACGGACCGGGGGGAATGCCAACGGGGAAACGGGGACCGTTCGCGCGCCGGGCCGGGGGGCGCTTTGGGGGGGCGGGACGCCGGCTGAAGCCGGCGCCACTGCGGCTTGGGGAGTGCGGCGCGAAGGCTGCCGGAGCGCCGCTTTGATCGCGCCGCGCAGGCTGCCGGAGCGGCGCGGGCTGAGGGGGTGGGGCAAGGGG
>JAGNHB010000107.1 GCA_018001935.1 Acidobacteriota bacterium | reverse complement strand
GCACAGGCCGATCCAGCCGGTGCGGGGCACGCCGGTCTTGTTCGGCTGCAGCAGCAGCGTCACCTCGCCCGACACGCTCCCCGTACACCCCCCGATCACCTGGATCCACGGTTCCGACACCGTCACCACCCAGGTCAGGCCGGGGTTCCCCTGGTTCGGCCGCACGTCCACCCCGTCCAGGGTGTAGCCGCCCCGGGCGTCGCACGGGAGGGCGGCCGCGTCCAGGATCCACATCCCCCGCTCCGTCCCCTCCTGGTTCACCCGGACCTTCCGGCCCGCCACCACCAGGTCCGCCCCCCGCGCGGTCGCGCTGGCGCCCACCGTGACCGTCACCGTCGCGCCCTGCCGGCTCGCCTGGACCCACGAGGGAACGTTTTCCACCGACCAGGTACAGGTCCCGTTCGTCGTCACGCTCACCGTCGCCGTCCCGCCCGCCGGCGGGAAGCTCAGCGCGTCCGTGTCCACCGCGTAGGTGCACCCCTGAACCCACGTCGCCCCCGGGCCCTTCACCCAGGTCTTCCACCGCTTCGCCCCCTGCGCCGCCGCCGGCAGCATCGCCGCCAGCAGCGTCAGCGCCAGGACCGCCCAGAATCGCCTGTTGCCCCTTTTCTTCGTTTTCATCGCTTTTCCCTCTCCCTCGGCGCGCGCCCTCAGGGCACGTGGATCACGCACTGGTACTTGCCGTCCCGGTAGTCGTAGACGGGGCGCCAGTTCGTGTAGGTCTCCTGCCCCTGCGACGGGACGGGGATCTCCTGCTCATGGAGGTAGATCAGGAAAAATTCCCACTCCCCCTTCACCACCGGAAGATCCGGCATGATCTGGTCGAACCCCCCGATCCCGGAGCAACCGGTGTCCTGGCCGATAATCTGGTTGTAGACCGTGAAGACCTCGATGGACCCGTCGGGGTGACTCACCGACACCAGTTCGGAAAAACGGGTGTTTTGGGCCGACCACTGCCGGTTGGTGGCGTCCGTGCACTTCGCGAACATCCACCGCATCGTCCCGGGCGCCGGAAAGTAGGCCCGCGTGTAACCGCTCTCCGCCGGCTCCGACGTCACCGTGATGATGGACGACCGCGGCGCCCACACCGGCATCACCCACGAGGTGTCTTCCGGGGGGATCACCGCCATCAGGGACGGCTGTCCCTGGCCCTGACCGTTGCCATTCCCGTGGCCCCGCCGGTGCGCGTTGAACTCGGGGCCGTTTCTCAGATAATCCCGGAACTCGTCCGTCAGCTCCACCGCGTAGATGTCCCCGTGGGGACCGAAGCACTGGTGGATCGGGTGGGACCGATTCGTCTTGGTTACTTTTTTGTAAATTTTTATTCCGCGCCACACGTCGTCCGGATGAGCCCCGGGCGCGGAAAGGCAGAAAATCGCCGCCAGCGCGGCGAGCGCGAGTGGTCGCATGGTTATCCCCTCCTTCATGATGGCCCGCCGGGGAGGCGGGCGCGGTTTGGGGGCCGCTTCGCCCGGGGGGCAACGCGGCCGTTCTTCCCGACCCGGCCGGGCGCGGGAAAGGGCGGAGGATACCCCTGCCGAAGCGGCGAGGTCAAGCGGAAAAATCAACGGAAGGGTGGGAGAAAACAACAGTGGGGAAGGTTTCGCGTTTGCGCGGGTGGTGTTGAAGGGGCGTGCGAGGAGCATCTTCCTCGTCGGAACGACTAGTACAAACAGCCCAACGAAAACATAGCGATTTCTCGTACTGTAACTTCTACTTTTTCAGAACGATTTGGAAGTTTTTGGAAAGTATGGAGAGAGGTGCGCGGCAGCCGCGCGTTTGGATCGGGTTTTTCGGGTCACGGGCCACCCGATCGTTCGTCCTGGGGCATCCTGGAGGGTTCTGTTTTCCGGGGGATCTCCCCCCCGGACCCTCGCCAGGGGAATGACCATCCCCCTGCCGCCCCCGGCACCGCCGCCGGGCGGCCTCACTCCCCGGTCTCCCGGACACTCCGCCGTCGTCCTTCCTCCGCGCGCTCCTTCCGCCAGGCAAGCCTGTCAGTCGTTGCGCCGCCGCGGCTCCGGGCGGACCCCGCCTGCGTCTTCGGTGGCCCGTCTCTCCTCCCTCCGGCGCACGGGTCGCGCCGGACCGCTCCCTCCGGCCGGGCTCCGGTCCGGGGCGGCGAGCATAAGCGGTTCCCTCCCCGCCCGGGCCCGGGTCCCCACCAATTATCCCTCTCCACCCCTCCCCTTCGCTTCCCGCCCTCCGTTCCCGTCCGTCACGCCCCGTGCCGCCTGCGCGGCCGGGGCTTCGTCGCTTCCGGGCTCTTCCGGAGGAGGACATTTTCGATGTTCCCCCCTGCGGCCTCAGCCAATGGTGAAGGCCGCAGGGGGAAACATTTTCTTTCGCGGGCTTCAGAATCAGACGGAAGGAGGAGCACGATGAGTTTCGATTTCGCGGACATCCGGGGGCAGGCACAGGCCAAGCGGGCGCTGGAGGTCGCCGCCGCGGGCGGCCACCACGTCCTCATGATCGGCCAGCCCAACGCCGGGAGGTTCTTTCTGGCCCGGCGCATCCCGGGCATCCTGCCGCCCCTGTCGGGGGCGGAAGCCGCCGAGACGGCCGAAATCTTCGCGGCTGCCGGGCTGCTGAAGAGCGGGGGCGACCCGGACTCGCTTCGCCGCCCGTTCCGGGCCCCGCACCACACCGTTTCCCGCGCCGGGATGGCCGGGGGCGGCCCCGTCCCGCGCCCGGGGGAGGCGAGCCTCGCCCACAACGGCGTCCTGTTCCTGGACGAACTCCCCGAGTTCCAGCGAGGGGTCCTGGAGGCGCTCCGGGGGATCATGAAGGTCGGGGAGTCCCGGGTGTACCGGGGCGGGCAGGTGCGCGCCTTCCCCGCCCGGTTCCTTCTGGTGGCGGCCTCGAACCCCTGCCCCTGCGGCTATTTCGGGGAGGCCCGGTGCCGTTGCTCGGCGGAGGCCATCCTGCGTTACTCCGAGCGGGTCCGGGCCGTCGAGGGCTTCGATCTCGTCGTTCGCGTCCCGCCCCTTCATTACGCGGACCTCCGGCAGCGGGAAGGGGAGCCCTCCGCCGCGATCCGGGAACGGGTCCTCGCCGCCCGGGCTTTCGCTGTGGAACGGCGGGGCGAGGCGCAGCCGCCCGGGGCGACGGTTGCCCGGGTCGCGCGCACCATCGCCGACCTGGCCGGATCGCGGGAAGTGCTCCCGGAACACCGGTCCGAAGCGCAGGCCCTGGTCAACCCCTTCTGATCCTTCGGGGGGCCGCGCATCCCGAACCACGCGGAAAGGAGCGTTGAAATGGACATCCTCTATCGGCCGACCGGCGAAGACAACCCGCATAACCGGGGCCCCCTCCGGATCCGGGTGGACGGGGAGACCATCTATTGCCCGCATTACGTGCAGCCGGGTTACCGGGTGGACGACACGACCGCCGGCGCCATCCTCGACCACTTCGACGACTGGGGCGGGCTGTGCCACACCGCACCCGACGGATGGCAGGTCCCCAGCGGGTATTGCACGGTACTGCCCGAAGGGTAGGCAGCCGAACTTCCCTTGCCCCCGTGCCGGGGCGGCGCTTACCGCCCCGGCGCATCGCCTTCCCAGCGGGCAGGGGGCGCCGCCCCCTGCACCCCGGCCAGGGGGATGAACATTCCCCTGGACCCCGCGCCTTTTCATCAGACCCGGGGGGACGCCGCAGGCTGCAACGGCGGGCTGCCCCCTCCCCGGTTTCCGGGCTCTTGGGCATCTCCGCCCATCGTTGCCTGTCTCGCGGTTTCGTACACGCGTTCTGAGTAAAACCCACCGGCGGATTTCTGCTCTCCGGGTTGTCAAATAATTCAATCCTGGGGTATCATGGGGGCGCACGGCTTCGAGGGGTCGCGTTTCTGTTGATTCCCGCCCTGTAATCCCATAAGTGTCCAGGGGTATTTTACCAGAGATCGGCCAAGGAAAGATCACGGGCGATTGAGTGATCATCGGGCTCATGCTTCATCGAGTCCGGCCGTTGATCGTC
>JAGNHB010000106.1 GCA_018001935.1 Acidobacteriota bacterium | reverse complement strand
TCGCCCTGGTCAACGCCTGGAAGCCCAAGCATGCGGACGAGATCCTGAGGCGTCTCGAATACCGGCTGACACCTGACGCCCTGGGCGCCGTGCGGTATTGCCTGAAATCCTAACCCGCCCCATCATCCCGCCACCCTGCCTCACCCTCAACCCAAATCGCCCCGCCCTGCGGCCAGGCTGCCCCAGGCGGGGCGATCCCTCCCTGGCCGCTACCCATGCAGCCCCCCGGGTAGCCTGGACTCTCCTGGGCCGTTTACGGCGCTGCACCGTGCTGCAATCCTGGCGGACTCCCCACTTTTTTACCAAGCGTTTCCCGGGATATTCGTGCTGCACTGACGCTGCAAATCGGCAAGCGAAATCCGCCAATTTCTCTTAATTCCAACGAAGAAATCCGGGGTCCCAAGGGGCAAGAAAAAAGGCTGGAAACCCGCTTCCAGCCTTGTAAGTCGTGGTGCCGAAGGAGGGAATCGAACCCTCACGAGCATCGCTGCCCGCCGGATTTTGAGTCCGGTGCGTCTGCCAGTTCCGCCACTTCGGCCCGGTGAAGCGCAAAGACCAAAAACGGCGCCATGATACCCGTTCGCCGGGCGGGGATCAAGGGTTTTCCGCGGGGGTCATCTCCGGGTGCGGCCTTCCGGTCCGGGGAGCAGCGACCGGAAAAAATTTGCCTTCCCCGCACCCTTTCAGGGTGCTTTTCCTCCCCCCGCGGCCGCGTTCCGGGGACAAGACGCCGCCTCGCAAGGACAGGCCCGCCCCGAAGGTGGCGGGAGCCGGGGGTTGTATCCAGGTTTGATGCGTTCGTAAAAAGTCTTTTTCTCTCGCGGAGGCACGGAGAAATGCAAATCGTATTTAATAGAATCAACAATCTTTATGATTCTTCTCCGTGCCTCTGTGAGATCACAATCAGGGCTTTTCGAGAGACCTTCCGGCAGCTTCTCACGGCAGCGGGGCGACCCGGTGAAGGCAAGCCGTCGTGCCTCTTGGCGGCGTCCCCGGCGATCCGCTTTTCTTTGCGATCTTTGCGCCTTGGCGAGATCAGGACCCGGGTCGGCGCTCGCCAAGGCGCCAAGTTCGCACAGGATGTCGGCATGGGCCGCAGATCTTGCCCCCGCCTGAGCTTTCGAGCGAGCGGCCCCACGATCTTGCCCGGTTTGGCAACGCATTTACCTTGAAAGGTCTGCACACATCGGACCCCTGGCGGGGCTGGGGGGGCGAAAGGGGGAGCGGGTTGGCCGGCCGACCGGCTGGGGGTCAGTCGCCGAAGCGGGGGCCCCGGGGCTGGTTCCGGCCGAAAAGGGCACGGAAGGCGGGGTGGGCGGAAAGGGTGTCCAGGAGTTCGACGGGGGCGGGGTCCAGGCGGAGCTCCACCACGCGGAGGGGGGCGCCGAGGTCGAGCCCTTCCAGCTTGACGGCGTCCTTGGCGGTGGCCAGGACGCAGGGGGCCCCCGTCCGGCGGACCGCCGCCCGGATGCGGTCCGTCTCGGCCCGGCCGTAGGGGCAGTGGTCGGGAAAGGAGAGTTCTTCCCCCAGGCAGGCCCCCTCCCGCGCCAGCATGCGGAAGAACTGCCCGGGGTCGGCGAGGCCCGCCACGGCCACCGCCGGGAGGCCGCGGAGGCTCAGCGGCGGGTTCATGGGAAGCCCTTCCGCGTCCCGGAGGCCGTCGGACACCAGGTCGGCCGCCCAGACGGGCTTCCCGCCGAGCCGTCGCCGGAGCCGCCGGGGAAGCGCCTCGACCGGGTCCCCCTCGCCGTGTCGGGTCACCAGGACGGCGTCCGCCCGGGCCGCGGCCGAGAGCGGTTCCCGCAGGGGGCCGGCGGGGAGCACCCGGCCGTTGCCCACACCGCGCCGGCCGTCCACCAGGAGGAGGTCGAAGTCCCGGTGCAGCCGGCGGTGCTGGAAGCCGTCGTCCAGGAGGAAGACGTCCACGTCGTAGCGCTTGTCGTACCAGAGGCCGGCGGCGTAGCGGTCGGCCCCCCGCACCACGGCCACGCCGGGGAGCCGCCGGGCCAGGAGGTACGGCTCGTCGCCGGCCTCGGCGGCGCCGGGGAAGACCTGCCGCCCGTCGGAGACGAGGAGGGTGCCGGTGTCGGTCCCGGCCTTCTTCCCGCCGTACCCGCGGGTCAGGATGGCCGGACGCAGCCCGGCGTCCCGCAGGGCGGCGGCGAGGAAGGCGGTGACGGGGGTCTTCCCCGTGCCGCCCACGGTGAGGTTCCCCACGGAGAGGACGGGGTGGTGGAGCCGCCGGGGCTCCCGGGCCTGGCGGCGCCCCCGGAGCGACGCCCCCAGCCCGTAGAGCCAGGAGAGGGGCAACAACGGCAGGGAAAGCCACCCTGGCACGCGGTGGGGGTCAACGCGGCTGCGCATCGTTGTCCGTGTCCGCCGGGGGAAGTTCCCCCCCGAGGGTGTAGGCGCCCGCCGACGTCACCCGGACGATGACGAAGGTGCCGATGAGGCGGGGGTCGCCCTGGAAGTGGACGATCTGGTTGGCCGGGTTCCGGGAGCTCAGCTGGCCCGGTTCGCGCCCGGCGCCGTCCACGAGCACGGTCTCCAGCGACCCGACCCGCCGCCGGTTGGCCTCGGTCTGGAGGCGTTCCTGTAACGCCTGGAGCCGGATCAGCCGGTCCTTCTTCTCGGCGTCCGGGACGTCGTCGTCCAGCTGCAGGGCGGCGGTGTGGGGGCGGGGCGAATAGACGAAGGAGAAGATGGAGTCGTAACGCACGATCTCCAAGAGGCTCAGCGTTTCCTGGAATTCCGCCTCGGTCTCGCCGGGGAAGCCCACGATGAAGTCCGACGACAGGCTGATGGCCCGGGGGGCCTGCCGGACCCGGGCGATCTTCTCCAGGTAGGCCTCGCGGGTGTACTTGCGGTTCATGGCGCGGAGCACCCGGGTGGCGCCCGCCTGGGCCGGGAGGTGAACCTGGGGGCAGACCACCGGCTCGCTCACCATGACGTCGAGGAGGGCGTCGTCGAAGTCCTTGGGGTGGGAGGTGGTGAAGCGCAGGCGGCGCAGGCCGGGGGTTCGGGCAACGCGGCGGAGCAGCTCCGGGAACGAAAGGCCCTCCGGCGACGGGTCGCGGTAGGAGTTGACGTTCTGGCCGAGCAGCATCACCTCCACGCAGCCGGCGTCCGCCAGGCGCCGGACCTCGTCGAGGACGAGGAGGGACGGCCGCGAGCGCTCGCGGCCCCGGGTCCGCGGGACCACGCAGTAGGCGCAGAAGTTGTCGCACCCCTCCATGATGGTGACGAAGGCGCGGAAGGGCGTCTCGCGGAGGACCTGCTCCACCTCCACCGGGAGGGGGTCCTCGTCCATGAGGGTGTCCACCACGCCGGACGCCAGCCCCCGGCGGACGGCGTCGGCGATCTCGGGGACCCGGTTCAGGCGGCGGGTGCCCACCACGAAGTCGAGGCCCTTCGCCCGCCGGAGCATGGCCTCGCCCTCCTGCTGGGCCACACAGCCCATGACCCCCACCACCAGCCCGGGACGACGGCGCTTGAGGGCCCGCGTCCGACCGAGGTAGGCGAACACCTTCTCCGCGGCCTTCTCGCGGACGCTGCAGGTGTTGAACAGCACCAGGTCGGCGGCCTCGGGGTCACCGGCGGGAAGCCACCCGGCCTCCACCAGGAGACCGGCGGCCTTCTCCGAGTCCAGGACGTTCATCTGGCACCCGAAGGTGGTGATGTGGAAGCGGGGACTGTGTCTGGGCACGTTCACCGTCTCATCTCCCCCCCCTCATCGGGGTCGGTATCGGTATCGCTATCGGTATCGCTATCGGTATCGGTATCGGTATCGCTTTCGTCATCGGAATCGCTATCTCAACCCCAATCGCAACCGCCTTCTCAACCGCTCTCGTGATTGCTCTCGACACCTCCCCGCCCACCTCCCGCCGGGTCCGTTGCCGCGGGCGTGAGCGCAACCCTTGGTGGACGGCGAATCGCAAGCCCACGAGACCCTGCGCCGTCGCGGAAGGCGGCTCCATGGTTCCCGGCCCCCCGGGGCTTGTTTCACCGACCGTCGCCCTATCCGACCGATCGGTCGGATCCGACGGATCGGTCCGATCGACCGGGCCGGCGAGCGGCCCCGTCGCTTTCCCGACCCGTCGTTCCCCCCGCTTGGCTTCGGGGACCGGGGGCGATACCGGCGGCGACAGGGGTCGAGAAGGCGATTGCGATACCGATACCGATTGCGATACCGATACCGATACCGATTCCGATACCGATTCCGATGCCGATTCCGATACCGATGCCGATACCGATGCCGACAGGTTTCCGGGTTGCGGGAGGGGCACGGCCTTCAAAGACCCGCGGAGGCGACGGAGACGTGCTCCAGCCAATCCTTGACCTTCACCACGAACTGGACCGACTCCTTCCCGTCGACGAGGCGGTGGTCGTAGGAGAGGGAGACGTACATCATGGGCCGGATCACCACCTGGCCGTCCCGGGCCACGGGGCGGTCCTGGATGACGTGCATCCCCAGGATGGCGGACTGGGGCGGGTTGATGAGGGGCGTGGAGATCAGCGACCCGAAGGTCCCGCCGTTGGTCAGGGTGAAGGTGCCCCCCGTCATCTCGTCGAGGGAGAGGCGCCCCTCCCGGGCCTTTTTCGCGAAGGCCTGGATGGCCGTTTCCAACTGGGGGACCCCCAGGGCCTGGGCGTTGCGCACCACGGGGACCACGAGGCCCCGGGGCGTCGCCACGGCCACGGAGAGGTCGACGAAATCGTGGTAATCGATGAAGTCCTCCCCGGCCGAGGCGTTGACGACGGGCACCTCCGCCAGGGCGAGGCAGACGGCCCGGGCGAAAAAGGACATGTAGCCCAGCTTCACGCCGTACTTCCGCGTGAAGGCGTCCTGGTTCGCCCGCCGCACCGCCTGGACCGCGGTCATGTCCACCTCGTTGATGGTGGTCAGCATGGCGGTTTCCTGCCTCGCCTGCAGGAGGCGCCGGGCGATGGTCCGCCGGAGCGGGGTCATGGCCTCGCGACGGGACGTTCGGCCGGG
>JAGNHB010000105.1 GCA_018001935.1 Acidobacteriota bacterium | reverse complement strand
TCCCGGTGAACCGAGCTCCCTTCTCGCTCCTGCGAAATCCTCTCTCTTTGCACTGTCGATTGAAAACCAGTCGCTGGCCTCACCCCAAACCGCTGATTTTGGCCTCATCCCAGACCGGCGCGAACAGTCCGGGTGGTGTTGTCGGGGTTGGTCACCGTGACCGGACGCCCGAGGGCGTCATAGGTGGTGTTGGTCCAGTAGTCGTAAGAGGCAGGGGCTTGGTTCGTGGTGGTCCCGTAGGGGTTGGAAACCCCAGTGACCCGGTCCCGCCCGTCGTAGCGCTTGCCCGCCAGCCGGTTGGTACCGAAGTCCACCGTCACGCTCATCCCGCGCGGCGCCGGGTTGATTCCGTTGAGCCGCTTTTCCGACCGCTTCTGCGCAAACGCTGATTCCATCCGCCAATACCTCCGGGGTCCGCACGCAATGACAGGCCCCGATCCTTGCAATATTATATCAGGAATTCCCGCCAGCCAGGCCGGCCGGGCTCAACGTGAGCAAATCGTCGCCTCTCTCCTGCCTTGATCACCGCCCCAGACTCCGCTCCAGGGTCGGCCCGTGATCGTGGCCCCGTTGCCACTCCCGGGTGAATCGCTGCTCCAGTTCCCGCTCTCCGGGCTGATAGGCAATGTTCTCTCGCCCGGCCATTTCGATTTCGGCGCGCTCGTTTTTTTCCGGCTTCTCGCGGCCTGGTTCGAGCGTCCTTTCCCGGACCAGCTCCGCCGCCCGCGAAACTCCCTTCCCGGCTTCCGGGGCATGCTCCGGCTCCCGCCGATCCAGGCGTAGGTCCTCCCCCTGGTTCCTTTCCCGCTGCAATTGGAAGTCGTCCCCGGAGAGCTTCGTCTGCCAGCGCCCGACGGCGGAGGCCACCCGCTCCCGGCCGTCGGTGTAGATCCGGACTTCGTGCCGGGCGCGGGACACGTCCACATAGAAGGCGTTCCGGTTGTTCACCCCCTTTTGCTGGCTGTCCAGGTGGATCAAGGCCCGGTCCGCCGTGATCCCCTGGGCCTCGTGGGCGGTCAACGTGTATCCGTGGTCCAGGTGGTTGTAGCGGGCCAGGTCCACCGTCTTCAGCCGGCATACCCCGCTTAGCGGCCATGCGTGGTACCTCTGGCCGCCATCCGGGGTTGTTTTCCTCTAAAAAAAGGTCGACAATCATTCGGTCCGGTTGCCCTGGACCTCACGCAAGAACCACCCGGTCGACAGGATCGTCTGCAAGGAGACCGATGAGAGCGCTCATCTACACGGAATACGGGCCCCCGGAGGTTCTACGGTTCACGGAGACGGCAAGACCTGTCCCCAAGGACGACGAGGTCTTGATCAGAATTCGTGCGGCTTCCGTCAATCCGCTTGACTGGCACTTCATGAGAGGCAAACCGTTTTTCGTCCGGCTGATGATCGGGGGCCTGCTCAAGCCGAAGGACACCCGGTTGGGTGTTGATGTGGCCGGCTTGGTTGAAGCCGTCGGTGGGAACGTAACGCAGTTCAAAGCGGGTGACGAGGTGTTTGGCGCGTGCCGTGGAGCCTTTGCCGAGTATGTGTGCGCTCCTGAAGCCAAATTGACCCTAAAGCCCGCCGACCTTTCGTTTGAGGGCGCAGCCGCCGTACCGGTGGCGGCAATCACCGCTCTTCAGGCTCTCCGTTTTCGATTACCGGCGCGCGCTGAGCCGGAACGGAATCTATGTCGGATCCGGAGGAGGGGGACAAAGCCTCCCCGGCATGTTGATCGGCCTGCTGTTGCAATCCTTCCTGTCACGGGTTGGGAGCAGGAAGATGTATGGCTTCATGGCGAAGCTGAACAAGAAGGATCTGGTTTTTCTCGGGGACCTTCTGGCAGCCGGAACGATCGTACCCGTCATCGACAGGCAATACCCATTCAGCGACGCGGTTGATGCTCTCCGCTACCTGGAAGAAGGACATGCCAAAGGAAAGGTCATCATCACAGTTGAAGACCGTGGTGAAACCTGACACCGCTTTGCACCCGACCGCCTCTTCACTTCGTGAAGTCCATCCGAAAACCAGGCGGTTCCGCCGCGTCACGGTCCTGGTGAAGATGGTGCGCTTCATCATCGGCCGCTACCTGGGCGTGCCGGAAGCGGAGGTGGACAAGCTCATCCGGCAGTACATCGAGACGACTCGGATTGACTTCCCCGACCGCCCGGACATTTTTCCTTTTCAAGAAAACCATTGACGGCCGGATCCGAGCCGGATATGATACCCGCAGGTATGATACCGGGGGGTATCAAAATGCGTCCCTTCATCAATCGAGAACCGGAGTTGGCGTCCCTGGAACGTCTGTGGGGCAGTGAAGACGCACAGTTGATCATCGTCTACGGACGGCGCCGGGTGGGAAAGACGGCGCTGGTCCGGCGATTCATCCAGGGCAGGCCTCACCTGTATTTCCTCGCGAACCGTCTTCCCGAACGGGAGCAGTTGCTCCACCTGGGCGAGGTGACGGGGCGGTTTTTCGCCGACCCCCTGCTCGAGGAAAACGGGTTCCGGGACTGGCGCCAAGTCTTTTCCTACCTTTCACGGAGGGAGGAGCGGTACGCTTTGGTCGTGGACGAGTTCCCGTACCTCGTGGAGGCGAACCCTGCCCTGGGGAGCCTCTGGCAACAGGGGTGGGACGAGGTGCTCCGAGGGACGAAAGCGTTCGTCGTCTTGATGGGCTCTTCCGTATCCATGATGGAGCGGGAAACGCTGGACGAGCGGGCGCCCCTCTACGGCCGCCGTACGGGCCAGCTCCGGTTGGAGCCTCTCACCTTCCGGCATGCACGCGCCTTTTTCCCCTGCTACGGTTTCGAGGACCAGGCCCGCGCCTATGCCGTCCTGGGCGGCATGCCTTACTATCTGGAGCGTTTCGAGGAGAAGCAGTCGCTGCGGGCCAACCTCCTGCGCCACGTCCTGGACCCGAGCGCAGTCCTTCGGGAGGAAGCTGAAATCCTCCTTCGCCAGGAACTCCAGGAACCCCGCGTCTACTTCGCCATCTTGAACGCCATTGCCCAGGGCAAGCGGAAACTCTCCGAGATCACCAACGCCACGGCGCTGCCCCACGGGACGCTCACCAAGTACTTGTCGGTCCTCCAGGGGCTGCGGCTGGTCCAGCGGGAAATCCCCGTCACCGAGACGGCGCCGGAAAAGAGCAAAAAGGGGCTTTACCGGATCCTCGACCCCTACGTGAGTTTCTGGTTCCGTTTTGTCTTCCGCTACCGGGACCGCTTGGAGCAGGGGGAGGACGAGTGGGTGGCCGACCGGATCCTGGGGGAGCTGGATCAGCACGTCGCCGGGGTCTACGAGGAGATCTGCGCCCAGGCGGTCCGGGAAGGGCTCCTGGACGGCCTCGCCCCCGGCTGCTACCGGAAGGCGGGGCGCTGGTGGGACCGGTCGTCGGAGATCGACCTGGTGGCCCTGGACGACGACCAGGTCGGAGCGCTGTTCGGGGAATGCAAGTGGTCCGTCCGCCCGGTCGGGGTGGACGTGCTGGCGGAGCTCCGGCGGAAGGCCTCCAGGGTGGCCCTGCCGTACGAGCCAGCGGAGCGCCTTTACGCTCTTTTCTCCCGCGCCGGTTTCACGCCGGAGTTGATCCGCCTCGCCGGCGATAGCGGGGACGTCCTCCTGGTGCACGGCCTCGAGCCCGTCCGCCCTTCATCCCAACCCGGATAAACCGGAAACCAACCACGAAATACACGAACCGGAAAGAACCACGAAGCGCGCGAACAGGTGCATCACCAAAGCCGCGACGACGGATCCCGCAGGGATCCCCTGTGAGTAGCCACGGGCGCCGCGCCCGTGGAAACCCGGATCACCGATGGGGCAACGACCCAGAAAGGGTCGAATACCCCGGGGTAAGGGTGCAATGAATCGCCTGCTTCACCGTGGGCGCGGCGCCCACGGCTACTCACGGTTGTCCCCTTCAGGGACCGATGCCCGGGGTCGCTCCCGGATGACCTGGATCTTGCTTTGAAGGATCTTTGCAAGGCTGAGCCCTGTCTCAGGTTTCCCGACTTTTCCGGAAGCCTGCGTATCGACTGCTCCGCCGGCTTTCAGGGCGGTTGATGCAGTACCCTTCTCCCGGGTTCGGATCAACGGCTGATCTCTCCCGGTTCGTTCTGTTATCCAGTTCATCCTGTCCATCCCTGTTCAGCCCCGGTCGTGGAACCCGGATGGACGTGTTTCCGCCGGGGCCGTCGCGGCCTCAGGCCGGGGTTCCCCATGGTGGGGCCTCGAACCCGGTGATCGGGTCGGTCACCCGGAGGCTTCCCCGGCTGAACGATGCGCGGAGTTCCTTGACCACTTGCACGGCCTGCCGGGGGTTCAACTTCTCGGCATAATGGATCAGAGAACGGGAGACCTCGCTGCCGGAACACTTCGCTTCCACCAGTTCGTCGACCGCCCCGTCGCGAACCACGACGAAATCGACCTCGCGGCCGTCCCGGTCGCGCAGGAACGCGAGCTCCCACTTTTCGCCGGTGTAGTCCTCCAGGAAGTCAACCTTCTTCCGCAGGTGCGTGGCGACCAGGTTCTCGAACAGTGCGCCCGGTTGTCGGTCCTCGGGGCAATCAACGTCCAGGTTGTCGTAGAAGTACGCCTTGAACGGTTTCTGCACGGCCCGGGCCACGTTGACCGAATAAGGCCGCACCACGAAGACCAGGTACATCCGGCTCAGAATTTCCACCCAGTGGGCGATAGTCCGGGGCGCCACCTGGATCTCCCGGGCCAGCCCGCTCAAGGTCAGGGTTGACCCGACGCGTTGCCGGAGCAGGGTCAGCAGGAGTTCCAGGCTCGGCAGGGAACGCAGGGGTTCCAGGTCGCGGATGTCGTCACGAACGATGCGCTGGTGCCGCTCCCGCCGCCACCGGCGCGCTTCCCGCTCATCGCCGTCCAGAAAGGGTTCGGGAAAGCCACCTACGGTCAGCAACCGGCGGAGCGCCTCCGCGGGGGAAAACCCCCCGGCGTACTCCCCGAGAGAAAAGGGGTGAAGCCGCCAGTAATGGTACCGTCCCAGCAGGGAGTCTCCGCCCCGCTGATACACGTCCAACCGGGCGCTCCCCGTGACCAGGAAGGACTGACCGGGGGGGCGGGAGTCGTATATCCCCTTGATCCACGACTTCCACTTGGGAAACTTGTGCAGCTCGTCGAAAACCACGAGGGGGGCCACTTTCGGCCATCGGCGCTTGAGGATGCCGCCGCGGTGGTCCGGGTCGTCCCAGTTCAGGTACGCTTCCGGCAGATCTCCCAGGATATGCCGGGCCAGGGTGGTTTTCCCGCACTGCCGCGGCCCCCCGAGGAAAACCATCTTCTTCTTAAGATCTTTTTCAATGAAAGGTTTGAGATAACGCATGCGCTCCGTTCGGCAGAATTGATGTCAATATCAATACTGCCGAGGCAAATTATAACTCGAGTACCGTTTTGCCGTCAAGCGGGTTCCTCTTATTCGCCAATGGCCCCGGGTCTAAGAACGGCCGGCCGATTCTCGCGGAGGGCGTCGAGGTAGTTGGCCCAGGCCTCCAGCATGGCCCGGCGCTGCGGGAGGTACTGGGCCGCGTTGTAGGCGGCTTTCACGGGGTCGCGTTCGAGATGGGCCAACTGGCGCTCGATGGGGTCGCTGAGGAACCCGGCCTCGTGCAGCAGGGTGGAGGCCATGTGCCGGAACCCATGGGCGGTCTGCTCGTCCCCCGTGTAACCCAGCCGGATCAGGGCATGGCGGGGATCGACTCCCGAACCCGAAGGATGATCGCTGCCGGAGATCGAACATGGATGGACAGGATGAACAGGAGGGGAGCGAAATGGCCGGGGGAAAGTCCCGAGGATGGTCCGACCCGTGGCCTGGCCCCCGGCGCGATTCCCTGAGTCCAGGCCGTTGGACTGCGGTGCTCCCCTTTGTCTAGACAAAAATCCACTAAAAATAAGCTAATGGATCAAGAAGGGTCTCGGGCCCCTTCTTGATCCATACCTTTGAGGCCTCGCAGAGGCCGCAGCGGCAGCCGCTGCG
>JAGNHB010000104.1 GCA_018001935.1 Acidobacteriota bacterium | reverse complement strand
TCAGGAAATGGACATGCAGGACGATACTCCGTTGGGTTCAATGGGTGCAGGTGCGAAACCACCGTTCATACCTTTCGCATCGGAAGAAAACCTTGGACAAATTATCGCAAGTGACGTTGTAGGGTTAATAGCTTTACGTACCGGGCAGGCTACCTTGTTGACGAAGATCCCATCGTGGGCAGCCTTCACTACGTATCATCTGGGACGTTCGTTCAAGGATCGCCCGCAGATGAACCATGTCGGCGCGACAACGAAAACCAGTTCATCCACACACCGACGAGAGATCTGGTGGTTATGGAGACGGAGATAAGCAGGCATATGTGGGCGGACCTGAAGTCGGTCCAGCCGACGATTCCGGGGGATCCGACAGACACCGGCTACGGGCCGGGGATGACGAACCCGGTTCAGAACCTAACTTGGTACGAGGCTGTGCTGTTCGCGAACCTTTTGTCGGCCCAAAGGGGCCTGACGCAGTGCTACTACGTTGATGCGTCTTTCAGTTTGCCCCTGGACGCCTCCAATTACACAGTCGGGCCGTTCTACTGCGACTGGGACGCAGAGGGATACCGGCTGCCGTCGGAGGGGGAGTGGGAGTATTTCTGCAGGGCGGGGACCACGACGCCCTTTTGGATCTTGGAACCGAATTACACTTCAGCGGATTGTGATTGGACGTCTGCGCCGGGGATGTACCCCTCACTGGAGACGGCGGCGTGGTTCTGGGGAAACTGTGTTTCACTCTATCCACTCCCCTCGGTAGGGACGAAGACGGCAAATCCTTTAGGGCTGCGGGATGTGCACGGAAATGTGTGGGAATGGTGCTGGGACTGGTACCTGACGGACTACCCGACGTTTCCGGTCACTGACTACCAGGGTCCTGAAACGGGCTCGCTCCGCATGCGCCGGGGAGGGAGCTGGAGCAGCTTCGCTCTGTCATGCCGCTCCGCTTGCCGTGGCCAGATGAGTCCAGGCAACCGTTATTATTTAGTGGGATTCCGTCTGGTTCGAACAGCCCGCTAGGTGGTTTGAACTCCAGCCGGCAAGCTCGGAGAGTAAAGAGGAGGATCGCCCGACGGCGAGTAGGGCTTCTCCTTCGTTTTCAACGCCTGCCGGGCTGCACCGCTGATTTTTCCGGCTGATAGCATCCACGGCGTCGATGGTGTCGCAACCGATCCGGACGACCACGCCGGCGCTCACCGCCAACTGTCCGCCGGCCTTGCTGAAAGGGAACGCCGCACCTACGCCGTTGATCGGTTTCAACCACGCCGACCAGGGAGCGTTGAATTCCGGGTGGTCCTTGCTGTACCGGCAACTCCTGGACTCCCCGAAGCGGATGATGAGTGTCCCCCTTGCCTCGACGCGGTTTGCCGCCAGCCAGGCCTTGTCCAGAATGAACTCATCGGCCGTTAGGGAGAGGTTCCCCCTGTACTCCGTGACCCTGACGAACAGGCTGTAGTTCTCGGCGATGAAAACCCGGTCCCCGCACCGGACCAGCACCTCGCCCCAGTACTTCCGCGCCAGGTTTTCCGGGAGCTTTTGCCGTCCCAATACCTGGGCAGCCACGGGGACCGCCACCCCCGCCAGGATCGTGACCGCGGTTGCCACCATCGTCATTCTGCGCATGTTCCCTTCTCTTCCCCCAATTCCCTTTCCTGCCGCTCTATTGAGCAAAGTGGAGAACGTTATTCATGACAGTCCCCTCCGAGTTCCCGGAGGAAACATTTCCCCAGTCTTTGGGGAAAATCAACGGAACACCAACCGGACCTTCCGCTGTTCCACATCGAATTCGGCCGCGGCGTCGAATTCCTTCCCCGCGCGGGACCTGAGCTTCTTCAGGTCGACCCGTTTCCCGCCCAGGAGGGCGGCCGCCTGCTTCCGCGTGAGCTTCCTCCCGCAGAACTCCTTCCAGACCAGGCTGCGGCACGCGGCGCAGACGAAGGTCTTCGGCAGTTCCTCGATGCGGCCGCCGCAGCGGCATGTCCCGACGTCCCCCGCCCGGGCCTCGATGCTGAGCCCCTTGAGTTCCCGAACCTCTTCCACGATGGCCTTGCGGATTCCGTCCATGAAGGCCCCGTAACCCTCCCGGCCCAGGTTTTTCCGGTAGATCCCTTCCAGTTCGGTCTCCCACCGCCCCGTGGTCTCGGGGTCGGCGACGGGCCGCCCGCGGAGCTTGCCGATCAGCTCCCCGGCTTTCGCCGTGGGCTGGATCGCTTTCTTCACCAGGCCGACGTACTGGACTCTCTTGAGCCGCTCGATGACGGCGGCCCGGGTCGCCGGGGTGCCCAGGCCGAGACGCTCCATGGCGCCGAGGAGGGCGCTTTCGGTGTAGCGCTTCGGCGGGGCGGTCTTCCGCCCCTGCCGCTCCACGCCCGTCCTGGGAACCCGCTCCCCGGCCTCGAGGTCCGGGAGTCTCTGCGCGGCCCCCTCCCCTTCCCCGTCCTCGCCGTCCTCGCCCTTCTCTTCCACCTCTTTCCGGTACAGCGCCTTCCACCCTTCCCGAACCTCCGCGTTGCCCACGGCCCGGGCAGGGTGGGTCCCCACATCCAGGTCCACGGTGGTCCGGTCGTACAGGCAACTCTCCATGAAGGCGCCCAGAAAGCGCCGCTCGATGAGTTCGTAGAGCATCCGGTGCTCGTCCGCCATGACGGCGTTGTCGGGGAAACGTTTCTGCGGGACCAGGGCGTAGTGGTCGGTGAGCTTGGCATTGTCGAACACGCGCCGCCCCGCCGTTTCCACCGCCGCGCACAGTTCCGGGTGTCCCAGCTCCCCCAGGAGACGGCGCACCATCTCCCTCGTCTGCGGGGACTCGTCCAGGTGGTCCGCGTCGGTGCGAGGGTAGGAGACCAGCTTCGCCTCGTAGAGTTCCTGGGCCAGTTCCAGCGTGCGCCCCGCCGTGAGGCCAAGGCGCTCGTTGGCCTCCCGCTGCAGGGACGTGAGGCTGTGCAGCGCGGGGGGGAACTGCTCCTTGCGCTCCGTGCTCACGTTCCGCACGAGCCCTTCCCCGGCGGCCGTCACGTCGGTGAGGGCCTTTTCCGCGACGGCCGGGTCGAAGAATTTCATCTCCCCTGCCCCGTCCGATATCCACCCGGAGAATGCCGACCCGTCCTTCACAAAATCCACCCGGATTTTCCAGAACGGGACAGGCTGGAAGTCCCGGATTTCTTCCTCCCGGTCCACGATGAGCCGGAGGACGGGCGTCTGGACGCGCCCGGCGCTCCAGACGGTCCGGTCGGCGGCCCGGAGGGTCAACAGGCGGGTCAGGTTCACGCCGACGAGCCAGTCGGCGTGCTGCCGGGCCAGGGCGGCCCGGTAGAGGCTCTCGAAGCCATCCCCGGGCTTGAGGTCGGACAGCTCCCGGCGCACGACGTCCACGGAGAGGGCCTCGGAGGTCCACAGGCGCTTGACGGGACCACCGTATCCGGCGTTTTCCACCGCCAGGCGGAAGATCAGCTCCCCTTCCCTGCCCGCGTCGCAGGCGTTCACCACCTCGTCGGCTCCCTGGAGGAGTTCCCGGATGATTCCGGCCTGCTTTTCCTTCCCTTCCGAGGCCCGGTACCGGAACTCCGCGGGGAGCAGGGGCAGCTCGTCGAGGTCCCATCGGTCCCCGTTCTCCTCGATCTCGTAGAGGTGCCCGATGGCCCAGGTCACCACGGTGTCCCCGACGCGGAGCAACCCGTCTTCTTTCTCCGGCCACCCCAGGGCGGCCGCGATGTCCCGGGCCACGGACGGCTTTTCGGCGATAATCACGCGCGGCATGTGCCCTCCTTTGGTTGGATCATGGTCATCTCCAGAATTCCGGCACCTCGAAGTCCTTCAAGAGGGAGAGGGCCTCCAGGAAGGAAGGCTTCCCCACCACGGTGAAGCGGCCGGTGAGGCGGCCGTCGGTGTCGTAACCGGAGGGCTCGAAGCGGTAGAGGGTGTTGACCCGGTACGGCGGGAAGGTGGGGCTGGTGTCGTAGTCGAGCCCGCGGATCTCGGCGATCTCGGCGATTTTTCTACTTTCATCCGGGTACTGGCATACCTGGATCACGATATGTATCGCCCGGGCCACCATCTCCTTGATGGCCCTCGCGGGGATGTCCAGGCCGCTTTGCAGGATGAGGTTCTCCAGCGCCCCCAGGGCGTCGTCGCAACTGTTGGCGTGGACGGTGCCCATCCCGGAGTGGCCGGTGTTGAAGGCCCGCATGAGGTCCAGGGCCTCGGGGCCCCGGACCTCGCCGACGATGACCCACCTGGGGTTCATCCGCAGGCTGTTGCGCACCAGGTCGCGCAGGGTGACCTCCACCTCCCCCTCGTGCACGGCCTTCTTGGCCTCCAGGGGCGCCCAGAGCTCGTTGCGCAGCTGGATCTCCCGGGAGTCCTCCACCGTCACCACGATGTCCCGCTCCGGGATGAAGGCCCCCAGCACGTTCAGGAGCGTCGTCTTGCCGGAGCCGGTCCCCCCGGAGATCAGGATGTTCTTGCCGGACAGGACCAGGCTGCGGAGGATCTCCGCGCCGGCCGGGTCGAAGGAGCCGCCCTCGAGGAGCTGCGCCGCCGTCAGTTTCTCCTTCGTGAAGAGACGGATGGCGACGGCGGCCCCGTCGGCGAAGCAGGGTGGGATGATGACGTTGACCCGGGAGCCGTCGGGCAGCCGGGAGTCCAGGATGGGGTTGTCCGCGTCCAGCCGGCGCTTGATGTGGCGCCCGATGGCTTTCGCGGCCACCATGAGGTCCTCGGCGGACTCCCACCGGGCGGGGGCCCGCTCGGGCTTTCTCCCCTGGCGCTTGACGAAGACCTTCTCGGGGCCGTAGACCAGGATGTCGGTGACATCGGGGTCGCCCAGCCAGGGGGCCACGGGCCCCAGGGTGATCTTGAGCAGGTCGAGGTTGAGGGTGGAGCCGCTCATCGCAGGACCCGGGCGGCCATGAAGACGGAAGCCGCCATCATGGCCTTGACCAGGGACTCGGGGGAGCCGAAGGAGCGGCGGGCGTAGACGGTCTTCCCCGAGTCCCGGTTGTGCACGTAGAACTCCACGCACAGCCCCGGGAGGGATTTTTCGTTCTTCACCGGCACCACGCCCAGCAGGGCCAGGCCCAGCTCGATCCTCCCCGTGTCGCCGAGGCGCAGCCCCGCCTTCTCGAAGGCGGTCTGCGCGCACTTCTTGAAGGCCTCCACGTGGGGCTCCACCTTCTTTGGGAAGCGGAAACGCTTGAGGCAAACCCGGGTGAGCCCCCCGCTGGCATAGCCCTCGTCGTAGAGGTAACCCATGACGGGGTTGCCCAGCAGCTTCGGGTAAAGGCCCCGGGGGAAGAAGAAGCCCACGCTCTCCGGGTCCTGTTTCGCCTCGGCGCTCTTCAGGAAAGGCTCCAGGGCGGTCGCTCTTTTCAGAAGCTCCAGGTCCTGGGGGGTGGGTTGCTCGTTGTCCCGGGCGTTCGTCCAAGCGAACAGCAGGCTCCCCAGGACCACCGCCACCAGAATTCTACTTCTTCGCATAGGCCCGGTCCCTGACCTTGCAGTAGGGGGTGACCGCCACGTCGTCCGTGATATAGACCCGCATCCGGAAGCCCTGGTTGACGGTGACGGTGGGCACGACGTTCTGGTAGCGCCGCAGGATGGTGTCGAGCACCTTGTCCATGTTCTGGTCGGTCTTGTCCACGATGTAGGCCCCGGTCTTCGACTCCGTCTGCGCCGTCGCCGCCGCGCCCAGGCCGTCCAGGAGGCCGAACATCAGGGCCGTCCCGAACTGGAGCATCCAGTGCCGGTTGACCTTGCTGGAAACGCCCAGGGCCCCGGTCTGGTCCAGGGCCTTCAGGGCGTTCACGTTGTAGGGGAACTCCACCGAGACCCCGTCGGGCAGGATCATCCGGTGGAAGAGGATGTACATGCGGTGGGCGCCGGTGTAGTCCACGATTTTCGTTTTCCCGACGACCTTGGTCCCTTGGGGGATGATCACCCACTTCCCGGAGTTGTCCACCAGGTCCCGCACCACCACGGCCAGCACCGGGCTCTCCTCGGTGTCGGAGACGATCCGGTGCAGCAGCACGCACTCCAGGAAGTCCCCCTCGAACATCGTCACGGGGTCGTGGCGGGTGTAGAAGAGCGTCGTCTGGCGCTTCTCGTCTCCTCTCCGCTCGACCTTCGACGCTCCGACGCCCGGCCGGTAGGCGTCCCGGGCGGCCAGTTCCCTCCCCTGCCGGATGTAGGCCCCGGGGTCGTCCTCATTCAAGGGTGGCGCCCCAGCCTCGGGAGGCAGCTCTTCCATCATGGGTTCCTGCATCCGGATCCGGGACCGTCCCGCCGTCGTCGTTCCCCCGGCCCCCTTG
Organism: Acidobacteriota bacterium; assembly: GCA_018001935.1. NCBI lineage: Bacteria > Pseudomonadati > Acidobacteriota > Acidobacteriota bacterium. The sequence goes on along the minus strand of JAGNHB010000104.1, from coordinate 2,045 downwards.
GCCGCGCTTTCCCGCTGGTAGACGAACATGGGGGTCTTCTCCTTGTCGTACTCCTCCCGCGCCTTCTCCAGCCGCTGCTTCTCCTCGGCGGGGTTGTCCCCCCGGACGTGGTAGACGCTGCGGGGGTCGCTCTCCTGGCGGGAAGCCCGGGCCTCCTTCTCCCGCCAGTACCGCTCGGCAGCCGACGGGGGGGAGTCCGCCGAGGGCGGGTAGCCCGCCTCCCCCGCCTGGTCCTGCTCGGCCAGGGTCTTCATGTACTCGGAGTACTTCCCCTCCTCCCCGGCCTGGCCCGCCTTCGCCTCCGCCTGCGCGGCCGCCCACGCCCGGTCCGCCTCCGTCTCCGGCGTCGCCCCGGGCTGCCCGCCCAGGACCGCGTCCTTGATGGACTTCTCCTTGGCGGCCGCTTTCGCCTCCGCCTTGGCCGCCTCTTTCTTCTGCAGGTCGAAGTCGGCGTTCGCCTCCGCCCCGGAGCCCCTGAAGGCCCCGGCCGCCAGGGCGACCAGGAACGCCACCAGGACGAAAACACCCACCAGGGCGAAGGTCTGGACGGGGGTGATTCGGGCCTTCTTCTTCTCGGGCTCCGGCTTGTACTCGTGCACGGTGGTTTCCAGGATCGCCTCGATCTCCTCCCGGGAGGGTTTCCCGGTGCGTTCGTCTTCCATGATGCCCCCCCTACTCGATGAGGACGAGGATCTGGGGGTCGATGCCCAGACCGAGTTCCAGCCCGCCCCCCACGGCCTGACAGACGAGGAGGTAGTACCGGGTTTCCCCTGGCCCGTCGTGGCCGTCACAGGCCGAGGCGCACTCCTGGCAGTCCCAGTTCAGGTTCACGGCGAACACGGAGCCATCCTTGCACGTGCACTCCCGCACCAGCCAGACGTTTTGAGGGACTTCCTGCGCGTCCTCGGCCTGGAGCATCCCGCTCTGAACCGAAGCCGCCAGCTCGGGAATATTCTGAATGTCCTTGAGCACGATGCGGGTCCCCCCCGTCGCCCCGTCGCACTCGAAGCCCTTGACCTTGAAGAGGGGCGGGTCGGTCTCGGAGAGGGTCAACAGGTGCCGCCCGTCGATCCACTCCTCGCGCTCGTACTGCTGGGCCGTCGCCCAGCCGATGCCGGTCACGCCCAGGATGATGAGGAGAAGGGTTCTCTTCATGGCTGTCCTCCCCTACTTCCGCCGGATCTCGCAGACCGTCTCGCCGGACTTGAGGAAGAGCTTCTCCTTCCCCTGGATCACCCGGTGGACCTGGAAGTACTCCCCCAGGTCCACGTACTTCACCGGCTCCAGCTCCTTCGGGGAGTCCTTCTTCGCCACGAAGACGCCGGGCTTGGCCTGGCACCTCGGGAGCCAGATGTAGGTGAAGGTGCCGTCGTCCACCACCTTGTCCACGCTGAAGGGGTTGCCCTCCATCGCGTAGGCCGTGTTGGCGGCCTGGAGCACGTCCTTCTGGGTCTTGTCCACCTCGGCGTCCTTCTCCTTCTCCTTGACGGCCTCCATGCTCTGGAGCCGCTCCCGCACCAGCTTCGACGCCTCCCGGGCGACCTTCTGCCTGAAAAAGGTCTCGTCGTGGACGTCGATGATGACCATCTCGTCCACCTCCTCCGCAGGCTTCGTGGAGATGTGGAAGGTGAAGAGCTTCTCGTTGGTGGTGAAGACGATGACGGAGGTCTCCTTCCCCTCGGCCAGGGGTTTCACGACGCCGATCTTGCCGTTGGACTGCCCGAAGAAGAACTTGCTGTCCGAGACCACGAAGTCCTGGATCTCCCACCCCTCGGGGAGCTGGAAGGCCGTCCCGATCCCCACGGCGGCGGCCACCTCGTAAACCTTGGTCCGGTTGTCCCCGTCGAAGTTGCAGACCTTCGTCCGGGGGGTCTTGGCGTAGGCAAGCGTGGCGATCGCGGCCGCGATCGTCAGCGTTATCAGGGCTCGTTTCATTTCGAATCCTCCTTGGTGTCCGTTTCCTGGAACGGGGTCTCGTTGTACTCGATCACCACCAGGCCGTGGGGGTTCTCCACGGTCCGGGGGACGGGCTTGTACTTGACGAA
>JAGNHB010000103.1 GCA_018001935.1 Acidobacteriota bacterium | reverse complement strand
AGCCTAACCCGGACAAACCGGAAAAGACACCGCGAAATACACGGACGGGATTCCGGGGCCGAGGCAGGGTGTTCCCCACGGACACGATTCACTGGACAAGCCTGAACCCCTGACAGCCTTTATTGAACCACGAACCACACCAACCACACGAACGACCTTCCTTCTGGCTTTCTCCAGAACATCGCCCGATGAAAGAGGCCTCGGAAGGCAACCGAGATCGACAACAGGTTGACAAGAACGCATCCGCTAAAGCGCCTACAGCCTACAGCCTAAACCCCTCATTATCAGCGCTTCTTCGTCTCCGCCCGGTCGGTGACCAGGTACCCGCGGCGGTATCGGGCCTCCCAGGAGGGGTCGGACAGGCGCACCTCCAGCTGGTGGTACTCGCCCTCGGCGCCGGCGGCTTCCGGCATGAACGTCAGGGTGTAGTAGAACGGCATCTCGGAGGCGATCCGCCGGTAGATCACGGGCAGTTCCTCGTAGGTGCTCACCTTGTGGAAGGTGCCCCCGGTGTCCGCCGCGAGGCGCTTCATTTCCTCGTAGGCCCGCTTGTACGTGAACTCGAGGACCTTGCGGGCGTCGAAGTCGGAGCGCATGTTCCGTGTCCAGGTCGGGGTCGCCGGCGCCTCGGAGCGGGGGTCGTCCTGCCGGATGAACGCGTAGTACTGGCCGCGCGTCAGCGCGTAGCAGCTCCGCTCCGCCTCCTTGAGGGCCTGCTGGAGGTTGTCCACGGTCAGAACGTGGAAGGTGGCGTCGGAGGCCACCGCCTCCCGCCGGGCCTCCCCAAAGGTCTTCAGGCTCTTGTTGTCGATGCCGTCGGTGTACAGCACGACCACCTTGCGCCCGTGCGCCTTCTGGAGGATCTCGCGGGCGGTGAGCCAGAGGGCGTCGTAGAGCGCGGTCCCCCCCTGGGCGTCGACGCGGTCCAGGACCAGGGCGCGCTTTTCCCGCCACGAGGACTCGAAGGGTGAGAGCACCTCGATGTCCTCGTTGAAGTTCACCACCGCCAGCCGGTCCTGGGGGCGGGAGAGTGCCGCCCGCTGGATGAAGTCCGCGGCCCCCTCCTTGATGAGGTTGATCTTTTTCCAGGTGCTCCCGCTGGAGTCGATGACGGTCAGGAGCGTGAGGGGCTGGTTGGTCTCCAGGAAATTGGTGAGCTTCTGCTCGCGCCCGTTGTCGAAAATGCGGAAGTCTTTTTCCCGGAGCCCGGTCACGGGGTACCCGTCCTTGTCCAGGACCACCACGTTGACCGACACGGCGGTCACCCGGGAGGAGATGGTCTCGGTTTCGGGGACGACGGGCGGGTCCGCCGCCCGCAGACCGCCCGGCGCCAGGCAGGCCGCCACGCACAGACACCCCAGGACAAACCGTTTGTTCACCTTCGCCTGCATTCCATCCTCACGTTTCCCTTTTCGGGTGATTTGCCCGGTTCGGGGTTCCGCTCCCGTTCCCGGGGAGGTCACCGCCCGCGCTTCACCACGTACTCGATGGCGTCCACGATCCGCCAGAAACTCATGGGGGGTTTCTGCTCTGCGCTGGTGCGCATCACGATGTGTTTCTTCCGGCCCGACATCTCCCCCGTGAGCTCGATGACGAGGGGGTCCTCGATGTCGTTCTTCCCGTAAGTGTCCGACAACTGGAAGAACCCCTCGCGCTCGAGGGTCTGGGCCACGTGCCACATGGTGGACGGCGACAGGACCGCCTGCCGTACGATGACCCCCTTGTCCACGACCGCCAGGTTCCCGTCGGAAGAGAGGCTCACCAGGGACTCCTCCGGCGGGAACCCCCCGGACTTCCGCATCAGGATGGTGAACACCTCCATGGGGGCTTCCTCGACCTTCTTTTCCGCGGCCGGCGGGGCGCCCGCCGCCGGGGCCGCCGATGGGGCCGTCGCGGAGGCCGCCGACGGGGCCGGGGCCGGCGCCGTCGAAGGGGACGCGGCGGAGGCCGAACGCCCGGCAACCATTTCCATCTCGAGCTCGCCGCCCCCCGGCCGGGGGATGGCGGCCCGCACGATGCCGATCCCCGGCACCACCGTCAGGAGCGTCTTCCACGCGTCCCCGCGCTGGACCTGGAAGGCCACCGCCCGGTCGAAGTTGCCCACCTCCGTCCGGCAGCCGCCCTCGATAGGCACGAACCGGTGCATCCCGTCCTGGGCCAGGAGGGGTTTTTCGCCCAGGGGCGTCCACTCCATGAACCGGGAGTGGTCCCGGTCGAAGCGGATGACCCGGCTGTTGCCGCCCGCCAGGGGGAGCCCGTCGGGCCCGAGGGATTTCTCGTCGGGGAAGAAGGAGAAGACGGCGTAATCCCTTCCCTCGAGGCGGATCGTTCCCGTGATCTTCATCTCGTGGTTCCGGGGGGCGGCCCCGAGGGTCCGGTAGGTCCACGCGGTGTTGCTCTCGAGGGGGAGGAAGTACTGGGGCAGGACCACCCGGGGCATGTTGGTCTGCAGGACGACCCGCCGGACCTCCGACAGGATCCCGTGGGGCAAGCAGTGCACCTCCCCGAAAGCGATGTACTCGCCGTCCTGCACGTAGCTCCGGGTGAAGTCCCACGCCGCCTCCCAGCGGGCCTCGCCGCGGGGCCGGATCTCGAGTTCCTTGAACCCGACCTCGAAACTGGCGCCCCACGACCAGCGCCAGAGCGTCGTCTTCTCGTCGGTGGACATCACCACGAAGTCGTACATCTGCGTGGAGGGGAATTTCAGTTTCACCGGGGTTTTGTTGGGGTTCGAGAGGGTCATGGAGAACCGGAGTTCGGAGCCGGCCTGGGTCACCCGCACCGTCAGGACGGGCTGGCGGTGCCGCGTGGACAGGATCTGCCGAACCGGCGCGCCCGGAATGGCGTCGCCCTTTTCCGACTCCAGGATCCGGTAGCGGGAGAAGCGGACGGACCCCGCCGTGGTGAAGGCGGGATCGAGCACTTCCACCCGGAGATCGGTGTACTTGAAGCAGATGGCCGCTTCCCCCTCGATGGTCCAGCGCTTGCCCTCGGTGTCCTCCAAGCCCGGGGACCCGTTCAGGTTGATGATTTTGCCCGCGGCCGTGGCGGGTGCGTTCTCCGCCGGGGCCTGGGCCGGGGCCCGCAGGCCCGACGCCGCAACCATGGCCAGCAACAGGAGCGCGTGAAGGAGTTTTTTCATCTCACCCTCGCCGTCACCGGGCCCGCTCGACGGAAACCCCGGTCTGGGGAATGTTGAGCTTGAGCAGCCGCCCGGAATCGTCCCGCCAGACGTCCAGCGTCAGGTTGGGGCTGGAAACCTCGAAGTGGTCGGCCTTGGATCGCTTCCGGCCCCACTGGCACTCGTCCTTCCCGACGTACCGGACGAACACCGTCCCGATGCCGTCTTTCCCGAGCTGGGGCACGAAGACCGAGAAACCCTGGGAACCCGACCGCTTCATGTCGTAGCGCAGCAGCAGCAACTCGACGTGGCAGAAGATGTTGTGGTCGAGGATGGCCCCGTTGGACGGGAAGACCACGTCCTGGGTCTCCTTCTTCGCGCCCAGGTCGAAGGTGCAGGTGGCCTTGTCCCGGGTGAACTGGACCTGGATCCCCTGCTTTTCGCGCCCCTCCTGGATCGTCAGCTCGTAAGACCCGGAAGCCAGCGCCCCCGTCAGGGTCAGCTTCGTGTCGAGCCCGACGGTCGTCATCCGCGACTCCTTCGGGACGTTGAGGGTCGACCGGGTGGTCACCATGCCGCCCCCGTTCTCGATGTTGATGGAAAACTCCTCGCTTCCGATGGCGGCGCCGTTCTGGATGATGGTGAAGGAGCCCCGATCGGAGAGCCTCTGCGCCGGGAGGGAGAGCCCGAGCGCCAGCCAGGCCGGCAACAGCACGATCCAACGTTTATGCATCCCGAGACCGCCTTTTCAGTAGTTTCTGGATCTCCCGCTTCTGGGTTTTCTCCTGCTCGCCGGCCCGCTTGTCCACGGTGGTCTTCCCCCGGCAGAGCCCGATCTCGACCTTGACCAGGCCCTTCCGGAGGGTCACGGCGAGCGGGACGAGGGTCATCCCCTTCTCCCGGACCTTTCCGATGAGGCGACGGATTTCCGACCGGTGGAGCAGGAGCTTTCGGGGCCGCACGGGGTCGTGGTTGAAGAGGTTCCCGTGGGTGTAGGGGTTGACGTGGCACTGCATGAGCCAGACTTCCCCGTTCCGCAGCCGGGCGTAGGACTCCTTCAGGTTGACCCGGCCCTCGCGGATCGACTTGACTTCCGTCCCCTGCAGCACGATCCCCGCCTCGAAGCGCTCGAAGACCTCGAACTCGTGGAACGCCTTCTTGTTCTTGGCGATGAGCTTCTCTTCCATTGCGTACCCCGCGGCTTCGCACCGGCGGCCGGACGCCCCCCCGCATTCGGCCGGGGGAACGGGCCACCGCGCACGATCGCGCGATTATACCAGATCGGCGGCGGGATTCGCAGCGCTTTTCTCTCGGTCCCGGCCGCCGGCGAAGCCCCGCCCCGACAAAAAAGGGCAGGGAAATGCTTTCCAAGCGGTTTTCAATGCGGTATAATCCTCCCGATTCTGACGGGCGAGGTCATGTTGAGTCTGCACCCTGTTCACGAACGGCACCCGGTGGCCCCGGTCCGTGGGGTTCGTTCGACCCTCGCCGGGCGGTGACGGATGGCGCCGACGACCGAACGGGACGAATACGGGACCGGCACCCTCCACCAACTCTTCCGCCGGAAGACCCTCGACCGGATCCTGCAGGACGCCGACCGTCCCGAGTACCGCCTCAAGCGCGCCATCGGCCCGGTCCAGCTCACCCTCTTCGGGGTCAGCGCCTGCATCGGGGCGGGGATCTTCGCCACCATCGGGACGGCCGCCGCCGGCGACGCGTCCCGCCTGGGCGCCGGCCCCGCCCTGATGGTTTCCTTCATTCTCACCGCAGTCGCCTGCGGCTTCACCGCCCTGTGCTACGCCGAGTTCGCCTCCATGGTTCCCATCTCGGGCTCGGCCTACACCTACTCCTACGCCACCCTGGGGGAAGTGACCGCCTGGATCATCGGCTGGGACCTCATCATCGAGTACGCGGTGGGAAACATCGCGGTGGCCATCAGCTGGGCCAACTACTTCAAGACCCTGCTGGCGGGGTTGGGCATCCACCTTCCCGACTGGCTCTCCATGGACTACCGGACCGCCGCCAGGATCGTCAAGGACGGCGTCCTCGTGGTGTACCAGGAAGCGCCCCACGTTTTCGGCATCCCCATCGTCTTCAACCTTCCCGCCGTCCTGATCGTGGCCGCCATCACCCTGGTGCTCATCTGGGGCATCCGGGAGAGCGCCCGGTTCAACATGGTGATGGTCGGCATCAAGATCCTCGTCCTCATCCTGTTCATCGTGGTGGGGATCCTGTGGATGAAGCCCGCCAACTGGACCCCGTTCAGCCCGAACGGCTGGGCCGGCGTGAGCGCGGGGGCCGCCGTGGTCTTCTTCGCCTACATCGGGTTCGACGCCGTCTCCACCGTGGCCGAGGAGACCCGCAACCCCCAGCGGAACCTCCCCATCGGCATCATCGCCTCGCTCCTGATCTGCACCGTTTTCTACGTGGTCATCTCCGCCGTTTTCACCGGCCTCATCTCCTACCCGGACCTGCAGAAGGCCCTCGCCTCCGAGCAGGCCGAGCCGCTGACCCTGGCCCTCCAGAAGGCCTGCCCCACCTGGGACTGGGCCATCGGGGTCGTGGCCTTCGGGTCGGTCGTGGCCCACACCGCCGTCCTGCTGGTCTTCCAGCTCGGCCAGCCGCGGATCTTCTTCTCCATGTCCCGCGACGGGCTCCTGCCCGCGGCCTTCAAGAAAGTCCACCCGAAGTACCGGACCCCCTACCTCTCCACCGTCATCACCGGGGCCGCCGTCGCCGGGGTCGCCGCCGTGGCCAGCATCGACGAGATGGTGGACCTGACCAACATCGGCACCCTCTTCGCCTTCATCCTGGTCTGCGCCGGCATCATCGTGATGAAGATGAAATCCCCCGAACGGGCCCGTCCCTTCCGGGTGCCGAGCGGGACGTGGTGGTCGGCCTCCCTCTACCTGGTCTTTGCCGTCGCCACCCTCCTGATCCCCATGGACCTGCCTTACCGGGTGCTCATGCTCGCCGTGGCCGCCTACCTTTTCTACACCTGCCGGAACCACATCCTCCCGGTCCTCGGGATCTGCTCCTGCGGGTACCTGATCTTCTACCTTCCCGCCACCTCCTGGCTGCGGTTCTCGGCCTGGCTGAATTTCGGCTTCGTCATCTACGTCGTCTACGGTTCCATGAAGAGCCGCCTGACGGGCATCCACGAGGGGGAGAGCAAGGTCCAGCACGGCGTGTATTCCGCCAAGATCGGCGCCTTCCTGCTGACCCTGGGGACGCTGATGATCATCGTCACCCGCGCCCTCGAGATCTTCCTCCTCCACTTCCGGACGAACAGCGAGAGCTTCTCCCTGGGGTTGCGCTCGATGTTCTCCCTCAACACCTGGCTCGAGCCCTCGACGTTCATGATCCTGCCCCTCCTGGCGAACATCTTCGTCTTAGCCCCCGTGATCCTGGTCCGGATTCGACGGGCCCGGGCCCTGGGCCTGGAATCCGCCGAGTCCCGCACCGCCACCGCCGCCGTGGCGAACACCCTGGTGGTGACCGGGATCAGCCTGCTCTACCTCCTCCTCCTCGTGGTCCACCCCTGAGCGTCCCGGCGCCGGTTCGGCGGCCGTTTGCGCCCCCCCAGGGCCCCAACCCGGCGTGAGATGCGGTCGCCCGGATTTCCGCTTCCTTTTCCACGGGTCAAGGGTAGAATGGGTCCCTTGGGGAGCGTGCCCGTGAACCACCGATTCAGAGCCTTCCGGCACCGGGATTTCCGGCTGTTTTTCAGCGTCCAGCTGGTCTCGCTCGTCGGGTCCTGGATGCAGAACCTGGCCCAGGGGTGGCTGCTCTGGCGGCTGACTGGGTCCTCGTGGTTCCTCGGCCTCCTGGGGTTCTTCCAGATGGGCCCCGTCCTGCTGTTCGGCCTTCCCTCCGGGATTGTCGCGGACCGCTTCGACCGGTACCGGCTGGTCCTCCTGACCCAGTCCCTGGCCTGCATCCAGGCGGCGGCCCTGGCCCTCCTGACCCTCGGCGGCGTCATCCGGGTCTGGCACCTGCTGGCCCTGGCCGCTTTCCTCGGCCTCGTCAACACCTTCGACATGACCGCCCGCCAGGCCTTCCTCGTCCGGATGGTGGGCCCCGTCGACCTCCCCAACGCCATCGCCCTCAACTCGGTCCTCTTCAACGGCGCCCGCATCGTCGGGCCGGCCATCGCGGGGTGGGTCGTCGAACGCTACGGGGAGAGCGCCTGTTTCGCCGCCAACGCGGTTTCCTTCCTGGTGGTCCTGGGGGGCCTGCTCCTCATGCGGGTGGAGCGGGACGCCCCGGACAAGGCCACGACCGGCGCCTGGTCCCAGTTGCGGGAAGGGCTCGTCTTCGCCTACCGGCACCCCGAAATCCGCGGCATCCTCACGATCCTGGCCGGTGCGGCCTGTTTCGGGATGGCTTACCTCTTCTTTCTGCCGGCCGTGGCGGGCGAGGTCCTGGGCCTCGGGGCGCGGGGGATGGGGATGCTGCTGACCCTGGCGGGGATCGGCGCCATCGGGGGCGCCCTCTTCATGGCGGGGTACCGGCACCCGGACCGGCTGCTCCGCCTGGCCCGGGCCTCCGCGTTCGCCTTCGGCCTCGGCCTGGCGGCCTTCGGGCTGTCCCGCAGCCCCGGGCTCTCCTGCCTGCTGCTGGTGCCGGTCGGGTTCGGCATGATGACGTCCATGTCCTGCGCCAACATGCTGATCCAGAACCAGGCGCCCGAGGCGCTTCGCGGCCGGCTCGTGAGCCTCTACATCTTCGCCTTCGGAGGGCTGTCCCCGGTCGGGAGCCTTCTGCTGGGCGCCCTGTCCCGCTGGATCGGCGTCCAGGCCGCCCTCACGGTCGGCGGGCTGGTCACCGCCGCCGTCGCGATCTCCGTGCGTGTCGGGCGAAACGCGGCCCCCGGCCCCGAAGCGGGGAGCCGAAGCGCCTAACGTCCGGGCGGCACGGCGGGCCCTTCCCCGGCCGGGGTCGCCTCGGGAAGGTCGAGGTCCAGGATGGCCTCCCGGTCCGCCACGATCTCCACCTCCGCTTTCGCCGGGCGCCGTCCCGGGGCCTCCGCCCGGACCAGGTGGGGCCCCAGGTACAGGGACAGCCGCAAGGGGGTGTCGGACGACACCTCCCCCATTGCCTCCTCGTCGATGAACACCCGGACCCCGTCGATTTTCACGCGCACCGTCAGCCAACCGGTCGGGGGGGTTGGCGAGGAGGGCCCCGCGGGCGGCCCCGCCGGGACCCGGATGATGATCGGGGGAGCGTACTTCGGGTCCGGACGGGGTCGCGCGAGTTCCTCGGCCACGGTGGGCGGGGACGCCCCTCGAGAAACGGGAGCGGGCGGGGGGACGTCCCCCGTGAGCAGGGTCCCGAGGTAGTAGATCCCCGCCGCCGCTGCGCCCAGGCCGACGAGGATCAGGGCCAGGACCATCCCCCGGCCGAGCCGCCGCGGACGGGGGGCTGCCGGGAGATCCGGGGCGGGACGGGCCCGGTGCCGCTCGCCGGGGGCGTAAAGGGGGCCCTGGGCGGCGGGCTGCGGGGTGATCTTCGGGACCAGGGGCGGCGGGGGCTCCGCGGGCG
>JAGNHB010000102.1 GCA_018001935.1 Acidobacteriota bacterium | reverse complement strand
TTCGTCAAGTACAAGCCCGTCCCCCGGACCGTGGAGAACCCCCACGGCCTGGTGGTGATCGAGTACAACGAGACCCCGTTCCAGGAAACGGACACCAAGGAGGATTCGAAATGAAACGAGCCCTGATCACGCTGACGATCGCGGCCGCGGTCGCCGCGCTTTCCCACGCCAAGACCCCCCGGACGAAGGTCTGCAACTTCGACGGGGAAAACCGGACCAAGGTCTACGAGGTGGCCGCCGCCGTGGGGATCGGGACGGCCTTCCAGCTCCCCGAGGGGTGGGAGATCCAGGACTTCGTGGTCTCGGACGCGAAGTTCTTCTTCGGGCAGTCCAACGGCAAGATCGGCGTCGTGAAGCCCCTGGCCGAGGGGAAGGAGACCTCCGTCATCGTCTTCACCACCAACGAGAAGCTCTTCACCTTCCACCTCTCCACGAAGCCGGCGGAGGAGGTGGACGAGATGGTCATCATCGACGTCCACGACGAGACCTTTTTCAGGCAGAAGGTCGCCCGGGAGGCGTCAAAGCTGGTCCGCGAGCGGCTCCAGTCCATGGAGGCCGTCAAGGAGAAGGAGAAGGACGCCGAGGTGGACAGGACCCAGAAGGACGTGCTCCAGGCGGCCAACACGGCCTACGCGATGGAAGGCAACCCCTTCGCCGTGGACAAGGTGGTGGACGACGGCACCTTCACCTACATCTGGCTCCCGCGGTGCCAGGCCAAGCCCGGGGTCTTCGTGGCGAAGAAGGACTCGCCGAAGGAGCTGGAGCCGGTGAAGTACGTGGACCTGGGGGACCACTTCCAGGTCCACCGGGTGATCCAGGGGAAGGAAAAGCTCTTCCTCAAGTCCGGCGAGACGGTCTGCGAGATCCGGCGGAAGTAGGGGAGGGGAGCCATGAAACACTTTCTCTGCCTCATCGCCCTGGGCGCCCTCCTCGTTGCGACGTTGGCGGCCCAGCAGTATGAGCGGGAGGAAACCGTACAGGGGCGGAACATCCTCACGCTTTCCGAGACGACCCCGCCGCTGTTCCGGCTGTCCGGGTTCGAGACCGACGGGCTCACCGGCGGCACGAAGATCGTCCTGAAGGACATCCGGAGCGTTCCGGAACTCATCGCCCTGGCGCAGTCCGGCGTCCTGGAAGCCCAGGACGGTGACGGGACCCCCCGGGGGTTGTGGCTGCTCCGGGAGTGCTTTTGCCAGGACGGCACAATTCAGCGGGTGAACCTCAACGTCGAGAGCCGGGAGTGCGATTCGGCCTGCGACGGGCACGACGGGGCGTCGAGCCAGAAGCTCTCCCTGCTGGTCACGGGCCTCGTGGGCTGCGGCTTCGAGCTGGCCGTGGGCCAGGACCCGGACTTCCTCGTCCTCATCGAATAGGAGAACCCCCATGGAAGACGAACGGACCGGGAAACCCTCGCGGGAAGACGTGGAAAGAATGCTGGAAACCACGGTGCACGAGTACCAGCCCGAACCGGAGAAGAAAAAGGGGAAGATCACCCCGGTTCAGACGATAGCCCTGGTGGGGGTGTTCGTCCTGGTGGCCTTCCTGGTGGCCCTGGCGGCCGGGGCCTTCAAGGGTTCCGGGGCGGAGGCGAACGCCGACTTCGACCTCCAGAAGAAGGAGGCGGCCAAGGCGGAGGCGAAGGCGGCCGCCAAGGAGAAGTCCCTCAGGGACGCGGTCCTGGGCGGGCAGCCCGGGGCGACGCCGGAGACGGAGGCGGACCGGGCGTGGGCGGCCGCGCAGGCGGAGGCGAAGGCGGGGCAGGCCGGGGAGGAGGGGAAGTACTCCGAGTACATGAAGACCCTGGCCGAGCAGGACCAGGCGGGGGAGGCGGGTTACCCTCCCACGGCGGGAGGCCCCCCGTCGGCCGCAGAGCGGTACTGGCGGGAGAAGGAGGCCCGGGCCTCCCGGCAGGAGAGCGACCCCCGCAGCGTCTACCACGTCCGGGGGGACAACCCCGCCGAGGAGAAGCAGCGGTTGGAGAAGGCGCGGGAGGAGTACGACAAGGAGAAGACCCCCATGTTCGTCTACCAGCGGGACAGCGCGGCCGAGGGGGCCGGGGGGACGACGACCGCGGGGCGGTCCCGGATCCGGATGACGGAGCCCGTGGCGGAAGACCTGCCCCCCGAGGCCGGGGCTCCGCCCTTGGCCGAGGACGACCCCGGGGCCTACATCCGGCAGGGGAGGGAACTGGCCGCCCGGGACGCCGGGAACCCAAGGGCGCCGAAGGCGGCCGCGGACCGGCGAAACGAAGGAACGCGTCCGACGACGCTCTTCTACACCCGCTACGACCCCGTGACGCTGTTCGAGGGGGACTTCCTGGAGTGCGTGCTGCTGCACCGGATCGTCTCGGACACCGAGGAGAGCCCCGTGCTGGCCGTGGTGGTGCGGGACCTGGTGGACAACTCCGGGAAGTGGGTGATCATCCCCCAGGGGACCAAGGTCGTCGGGAAAACGAAAATCGTGGACTACACCGGCGCCCACCGCATGTACATCCTCTTCCACCGGATGATCCTGCCCGACGGGGTCTCGGTGGAGTTCCCCTACAACGCGAACGCCCTGAAGGCCCTCGACCAGACCGGGGCCCTGGGCGTCTCCAGCAAGGTCAACCGGCACTGGATGCTCCAGTTCGGCACGGCCCTGATGTTCGGCCTCCTGGACGGCCTGGGCGCGGCGGCGACGGCGCAGACGGAGTCGAAGACCGGGGCCTACATCGTGGACAAGACCGACCAGAACATGGACAAGGTGCTCGACACCATCCTGCGGCGCTACCAGAACGTCGTGCCCACCGTCACCGTCAACCAGGGCTTCCGGATGCGGGTCTACATCACGGACGACGTGGCGGTCACCCCCTACTGCAAGCTCAGGGACCGGGCCTATGCGAAGAAGTAGCCGGAGAACCCTCGTGGTGGTGGTCCTGGGGAGCCTGCTGTTCGCTTGGACGAACGCCCGGGACAACGAGCAACCCACCCCCCAGGACCTGGAGCTTCTGAAAAGGGCGACCGCCCTGGAGCCTTTCCTGAAGAGCGCCGAGGCGAAACAGAACCCGGAGAGCGTCGGCTTCTTCTTCCCCCGGGGCCTTTACCCGAAGCTCCTGGGCAACCCCGTCATGGGCTACCTCTACGATGAAGGTTATACCAGCGGGGGGCTCACCCGGGTTTGTCTCAAGCGCTTCCGCTTCCCGAGGAAGGTGGAACCCCACGTGGAGGCCTTCAAGAAGTGCGTGCAGACCGCCTTCGAGAAGGCGGGGCTGCGCCTCGGCGACACGGGGAGGATCGAGCTGGGCCTGGCCCTGCTGGGCGTGGTGCCGGTGAAGAACGAAAGGTCCCTCCCGGGGCTGTGCGTGGAGTTCTACGTGCACAACCGGGACTCGGGGAAGACCGTCTACGCCCGCCGCTCCTTCGGCTCCCCCGAGTCCCTGGTCAAGGCCATGATGGCGGCTTCCGTCTTCATGGCCGCCCGGGTCCTGCGATGAGCGGCTCCACCCTCAACCTCGACCTGCTCAAGATCACCCTGGGGCCCGTGGCCCCCTGGCTGGGCGACCCCGATGTCACCGACATCCTGGTCTACGGCCCCGAGAAGGTCTTCGTCAAGCGCCAGGGGAGAAAGCCCGAGCGGGCCCCCGCCCGGTGGGAGTCCGCCGAGGACCTCATGGTGGCCGCGAAAGCCATCGGGCGCCACATCAAGCGCCGGCTGGACGCGGACAACCCCATCCTGGACTCCCGGCTGCCCGACGGCTCCCGGGTCAACGTCATCATCCCACCCTGCTTCGCCGACGGGGCCGCCGTCGCCATCCGTCTCTTCACGAAGGAGAAACTGACGGCGGCGCAGCTCCTCGAGGGCGGCTCCTTCGACCCGGCCGGCGCGGAGATCCTCCGCAGCCTGGTCCTGTCCGGCAAGAACATCCTGATCTCCGGGGGGACCGGCTCCGGCAAGACGACGCTCCTGAACGTGCTGGGGGCCTTCATCCCGGAGCGGGACATCGTGGTGACGGTGGAGGACTCCCGGGAGATCCAGCTGCGCAACGAGCTCTGGGCGCCCCTGGAGGCCAAGAAGGCCGTGCACGAGGGGGAGGTGGAGGTCACCCTGCGCGACCTGGTGCGCAACAGCCTGCGGATGAACCCCAGGTGGGTCATCGTCGGCGAGGTCCGGGGCCCCGAGGCCCTGGACCTCATGCGGGCCTTCAACACCGGCCACTCCGGGATGGGCACCGTCCACGCCAACAGTTGCGACGACGCCCTGGGGGCGCTGGAGAACCTCATCCTGCAAAGCGGCCTGGACATCCCCGCGAGGGCCATCAAGGAGATGGTGGCCCGGGCGATACATATCGTGATCCAGGTATGCCAGTACCCGGATGAAAGTAGAAAAATCGCCGAGATCGCCGAGATCCGCGGGCTCGACTACGACACCAGCCCCACCTTCCCGCCGTACCGGGTCAACACCCTCTACCGCTTCGAGCCCTCCGGTTACGACACCGACGGCCGCCTCACCGGCCGCTTCACCGTGGTGGGGAAGCCTTCCTTCCTGGAGGCCCTCTCCCTCTTGAAGGACTTCGAGGTGCCGGAATTCTGGAGATGACCATGATCCAACCAAAGGAGGGCACATGCCGCGCGTGATTATCGCCGAAAAGCCGTCCGTGGCCCGGGACATCGCGGCCGCCCTGGGGTGGCCGGAGAAAGAAGACGGGTTGCTCCGCGTCGGGGACACCGTGGTGACCTGGGCCATCGGGCACCTCTACGAGATCGAGGAGAACGGGGACCGATGGGACCTCGACGAGCTGCCCCTGCTCCCCGCGGAGTTCCGGTACCGGGCCTCGGAAGGGAAGGAAAAGCAGGCCGGAATCATCCGGGAACTCCTCCAGGGAGCCGACGAGGTGGTGAACGCCTGCGACGCGGGCAGGGAAGGGGAGCTGATCTTCCGCCTGGCGGTGGAAAACGCCGGATACGGTGGTCCCGTCAAGCGCCTGTGGACCTCCGAGGCCCTCTCCGTGGACGTCGTGCGCCGGGAGCTGTCCGACCTCAAGCCCGGGGATGGCTTCGAGAGCCTCTACCGGGCCGCCCTGGCCCGGCAGCACGCCGACTGGCTCGTCGGCGTGAACCTGACCCGCCTGTTGACCCTCCGGGCCGCCGACCGGACCGTCTGGAGCGCCGGGCGCGTCCAGACGCCCGTCCTCCGGCTCATCGTGGACCGGGAGGAAGAAATCCGGGACTTCCAGCCTGTCCCGTTCTGGAAAATCCGGGTGGATTTTGTGAAGGACGGGTCGGCATTCTCCGGGTGGATATCGGACGGGGCAGGGGAGATGAAATTCTTCGACCCGGCCGTCGCGGAAAAGGCCCTCACCGACGTGACGGCCGCCGGGGAAGGGCTCGTGCGGAACGTGAGCACGGAGCGCAAGGAGCAGTTCCCCCCCGCGCTGCACAGCCTCACGTCCCTGCAGCGGGAGGCCAACGAGCGCCTTGGCCTCACGGCGGGGCGCACGCTGGAACTGGCCCAGGAACTCTACGAGGCGAAGCTGGTCTCCTACCCTCGCACCGACGCGGGCCACCTGGACGAGTCCCCGCAGACGAGGGAGATGGTGCGCCGTCTCCTGGGGGAGCTGGGGCACCCGGAACTGTGCGCGGCGGTGGAAACGGCGGGGCGGCGCGTGTTCGACAATGCCAAGCTCACCGACCACTACGCCCTGGTCCCGCAGAAACGCTTCCCCGACAACGCCGTCATGGCGGACGAGCACCGGATGCTCTACGAACTCATCGAGCGGCGCTTTCTGGGCGCCTTCATGGAGAGTTGCCTGTGCGACTGGACCACCGTGGACCTGGATGTGGGGACCCACCCTGCCCGGGCCGTGGGCAACGCGGAGGTTCGGGAAGGGTGGAAGGCGCTGTACCGGAAAGAGGTGGAAGAGAAGGGCGAGGACGGGGAAGGGGAGGGGGCCGCGCAGAGACTCCCGGACCTCGAGGCCGGGGAGCGGGTTCCCAGGACGGGCGTGGAGCGGCAGGGGCGGAAGACCGCCCCGCCGAAGCGCTACACCGAAAGCGCCCTCCTCGGCGCCATGGAGCGTCTCGGCCTGGGCACCCCGGCGACCCGGGCCGCCGTCATCGAGCGGCTCAAGAGAGTCCAGTACGTCGGCCTGGTGAAGAAAGCGATCCAGCCCACGGCGAAAGCCGGGGAGCTGATCGGCAAGCTCCGCGGGCGGCCCGTCGCCGACCCCGAGACCACGGGGCGGTGGGAGACCGAACTGGAAGGGATCTACCGGAAAAACCTGGGCCGGGAGGGTTACGGGGCCTTCATGGACGGAATCCGCAAGGCCATCGTGGAAGAGGTTCGGGAACTCAAGGGGCTCAGCATCGAGGCCCGGGCGGGGGACGTCGGGACATGCCGCTGCGGCGGCCGCATCGAGGAACTGCCGAAGACCTTCGTCTGCGCCGCGTGCCGCAGCCTGGTCTGGAAGGAGTTCTGCGGGAGGAAGCTCACGCGGAAGCAGGCGGCCGCCCTCCTGGGCGGGAAACGGGTCGACCTGAAGAAGCTCAGGTCCCGCGCGGGGAAGGAATTCGACGCCGCGGCCGAATTCGATGTGGAACAGCGGAAGGTCCGGTTGGTGTTCCGTTGATTTTCCCCAAAGACTGGGGAAATGTTCCCTCCGGAAATTCGGAAGGGGACTGTCATGAATAATGTTCTCCACTTTGCTCAATAGAGCGGCAAGAAAGGGAATCGGGGGAGGAGAAGGGAACATGCTCAGAATGAAGATGGTGGCAACCGTGGTCACGATCCTGGCGGGGGTGACGGCCCCCGTGGCTACACAGGTATTGGGACGGCAAAAGCTCCCGGAAAACCTGGCGCGGAAGTACTGGGGCGAGGTGCTGGTCCGGTGCGGGGACCGGTTTCTCATCGCCGAGAACTACAGCCTGTTCGTCAGGGTCACGGAGTACAGGGGGAACCTCTCCTTAACGGCCGATGAGTTCATTCTGGACAAGGCCTGGCTGGCGGCAAACCGCGTCGAGGCAAGGGGGACCCTCATCATCCGTTTCGCGGAGTCCAGGAGTTGCCGGTACAGCAAGGACCACCCGGAATTCAACGCTCCCTGGTCGGCGTGGTTGAAACCGATCAACGGCGTAGGTGCGGCGTTCCCTTTCAGCAAGGCCGGCGGACAGTTGACGGTGAGCGCCGGCGTGGTCGTCCGGATCGGTTGCGACACCATCGACGCCGTGGATGCTATCAGCCGGAAAAATTAGCGGTGCAGCCCGGCATGCGGAGAGAACGAAGGGGAAGACCCACTCGCCGTCGGGCGATCCTCCTCTTTCCCGCTCCGCGCTTGCCTGCCGGAGATCAGACCTCTCAGCGGGCAACTCGGACCAGGCGGAAGCCCATGTCGTCGTACCGGAGGCCCCAGTTGGTGCAGCCCCGGTACGCCGCGCGACAGAAATGGGCATGGCCTCGCCAGCCCCCGCCCCGGAACATGCGGTACGGGCCCGATGAAGGCCCCCGATAATCCACCGCCAACCCCGTCGGGTAGGCCTGCTGGTACAAGTCCCAGCACCATTCGTACACATTTCCGTGCATGTCCCGCAGATCCCACGGGTTCGCCACCTTCGTCCCCACCGGGCTGGTTGCGTAGATCGTCGAACTGTTCCCCCAGAACCACGCCGCTGTCTCCAGTTGCGGGTACATCCCTGACTCCGATAGCCATCCACAGTTGCCAGACGTGTAGTTCGGCTCGGCTATCCAGAAGGGCATCGCCGTCCCCGCCCGGCAGACGTACTCCCACTCCCCCTCCGATAACAGACGGTAGCCCTCCGCGTCCCAGTCGCAATAGAACAGCCACCCGGTGTAGTTGTCCGCGTCGATGGGGACCGTGAAGGCCGCGTCGGCGTAGTAACAGCGCGTCAGACCTTTCTGCACCGACAGCAGGTTTGCGAACAGCAGCGCCTCGAACCAGGTGACTTGCTGGACCGGGTTCGTCATCCCCGCCCCGTAGTCGGTGTCCGTCGGGTCCGCCGGCAGCGTCGACTGAACCGCCAGAAGATCCGCCCACATCTGCCGCGTCACCTCCGTCTCCATCACCGCCAGGTCCTTCGTCAGCGTGTGGGTGAATGGCGTTTCACAGGAAGAATACCGGCACGGTTCGTTCGTTGGCGACCCCTGCACGAACGTTCCCGACGGCACGAAGCGAAGGTTGCCTGCGATGGGGTCCGAGTCGACCAGGTATCCGGCCCGGTACGTGAAACTGTTCCTTGTCTTCCAGCTCGGGTCCACCCCGCCGGGCGACATCTCCCCCGCGAAGCCCCCTTCCGTCACGAACCACACCGACATCGCTCCCGTGTCGTTGTGCCGCCAGAAAATGTCGCTCTTCCCGTCCCCGTCGAAATCCCCGATCCCCACCACCTGCCAGGTCGGCGTGTCGATCCCCCCGATGTACGCCGTCCCCTTCAACCCCGTCTCATCGATGAACCACACCGACATCGTCCCCGTGTCCTCGTTCCGCCAGAAGATGTCCGACTTCTGGTCCCCGTCGGCATCGCCCAGTCCCACGATCTTCCAGGAGGGGTCCACCGTCCCGGGGGACATGTCCCCCGCGAAGCCCCCTTCCGTCACGAACCACACCGACATCGCCCCCGTCGACAGCTGCCGCCAGAGAATGTCGCTCTTCCCGTCCCCGTTGAAATCCCCCACCCCCATCACCTGCCAGTCCGTGCTCCCGATCCCACCAATGAAGCCGGTCCCTTTGAGCCCCGTCTCGTCGATGTACCACACCGACATCGTCCCGCTGGCGTCGTGGCGCCAGAAAATGTCCGCTTTCCCGTCCCCGTCCGCATCGCCCAGCCCCACGATTTTCCAGAAAGGGTCCACCGTCCCGGGGGACATGTCCCCCTTGATGCCGGTCCCGTCCGCCCGTGCGAACCAAACGGACATTGAACCGGTGGAAGCGTGCCGCCAGAGGATGTCGCAGATGCTGTCCCCGTCCATGTCTCCCACGCCGGCGATTTTCCAAACGAGGTCCGAGATTCCCCCCAGGAACCCGCTCCCCGTCATGCCCCCGGGGCCCATGTACCAAGTCGAGAGCATCCCGCTCTCGTCGTTGCGCCACCGGATGTCTGTCAGCTGATCGCCGTTGAAGTCCTGCACGTCCGCAGCAGATGCAACCCAGGACACAGCCGAAAGACCGATAAGAATTGCAACCCAGAGTTGTTTCCGCATGATCCCCTTCTTTTCTATTGGTGGGTTTCAGAAATGATATTCACGAAAAAGTATTTTATCAAAATTCGCGTTGGGTGACAATGCTGAAGCAAGGTTCCGGGCCATCCACACCCTTGGCCTCAGGGGACAACGTCAGAATCCGTTGCGGGCAGTCGTTGCTCAACGCGGCGAGGATCCGCGAACTTCCGTCTGGTTGTTGAGGGTCTTCAGCCGGGACCTCTCCCTCCACTGC
>JAGNHB010000101.1 GCA_018001935.1 Acidobacteriota bacterium | reverse complement strand
CTGCATGCCCTAATTTATCAAAGGCATACACTACACAAAAAGCAAATCTCTGTCAAGCGGAAAATGATGAATATTCCTTTTGTTTTCTGTATAATATCCCTTGTTTTGACTTTTTGCGAGGCCATCAAACCTACTTCACCGTGAAGAAAACCCGGGCGGTCTGGCCCCCGGCCACGATGTTCATGATGTGATGGCCGGGCTTGGCGACCTTGCCGTCCATGGTCTTGCTGATGGGGCTCTTGTTGGTGCCCTGCATCAGGACGATCAGGGGCTGGACGCCCGACGCCACGTTCCCCTGGGCGTCGCAGTCGAAGATGTTGACGATGACCATGGCCTCCTTGGTATCGACCACCAGTTCGGCGCCGGAGGCCACGGGCTCGGCGATCGTGGCGTGGGTGGAATCCGCCTTCTCCGCCACGGCCTTCTGGCCGCCGAGGGTGACGGCGAACGGCAGCGCGTTGAAGTCGCCCGCCAGGAGCGTCGGGAAGGCCAGCAGCAGGGCGGACACGGCAACGAGAAGCAAACGTTTGGCGTTCATGGTATATCCTCCATGGAATGATGGTTCGAGCTTGCGATAGCGACGGCGATACCGATAGCGATTGCGATAGCGATAGCGATTGCGATAGCGATAGCGATACCGATACCGATATTGGTTCCGATCCAGACGAGGGGGGGTTAATCCCCCGGGCCCGGGATCGGGAGCTCGACGACAAAGCCGGTCAGGTTGCCGCCTTCGGTCTGGGCGTAAAGCAACCCGTCGTGCTCCTGGACGACGGAGTAGCAGTAGGCCAGGCTGAGTTCCATGTCCTTGACGGTGACGTCCTCGCGCAGGATGGGAGCGTAGCCGAACAGGCGCTTGGAGGAGAAGATCTTCGGCCCCGAGTCGGTGAAGATCACCTGGACGAACCCCTCCTTCTCCTGGACCGCGATGTCGAGTGTCCCCCGCGTCCGCGATTCTTCGATCTTCTGCACGGCGTTGACGATGATGTTGCGGAACACCTGGGTGATCTTTTCGACGTCCACCAGGAGGGGGGGCAGCCCGCGGGGCGCCGCGAAGGCGGCCTGGATGTTGCACCGGTCGAACACGGGGCGGAACTCCTCGAAAAGGTCGATCAGGATGCGCTCGATCTCCATGCGCTTGCGCCGCGAGCGGTCCACCTGCTTCATCTGGATCAGGTTCTGGACCATGGTGATGGCGCGCTTGAGTTCCGCTTCCATCTTGTCGGCGATGCCCATGACGGACTCGTCCTTGGCGTGCTTGCGCATCAGCATCTGGAGATAGCCCGATACCGCCGCCAGGGGGTTGTTGAGCTCGTGGGAGAGCCCTTCCAGCAGCGGGCCGACGGTGGCCACCCGGGCGTCCATGCGCGCCCGCCGGGCGATGGTTTTCTCCCGGGTCACGTCCTTGATGACCATGAAGGCGTTCTCCACGCCCTCGGGGGTACGGTCCAGCGGTACGCAGCTGATGCGAAGGATCTTGCCGCCCGGGGGGGAAAGCTCCAGCTCGTACTCCATCAGGTCGTCGGTGCAGCTGTTGAGTTCCTCGAGGATCTGGCCCTGGATACGCCCGAAACGGTCGAAAAACTCCCCTTTCTCGATCTCCGAGAAGTTCTCCAAAAAAGTGCGGCCCTTGGGGTTGAGCAGGGTCACGCTGGCGTCCTTCTCCATGAGCAGGATGCCGTCCATCATCTTGTCCACGAGCTTCCGCAGGCCTTCCGGGGAGATCTCCCCCTCCTGGCCGGTCCCGCCGCTGCGTTCCGCCTTCAGCCGGAGGGACAGGACCCCGGCCACCAGGGCGAGGTACTGGATCTCGGGGACCGGGAAGTTCCGCCGGGTGGGCGTGCCGAGGTTGAGGACTCCCACGGTCCGCCAACCCAGCTTGATGGGGAGCGAAATGTGACAGCAGACCTCCGAGAGGTCGATGGGGATGCTCCGAAGGAGGCGCTTGCAGCCGGCCATGTCCTTGAGGGCGATCACCTGGCCCGTGGTCATGACGAAGTCGATGATGCACTCGGAGCAGTCGGTCTGGGCCTCGGCCGCCACGAGGGAGGGGTTGAGGCCCCGGTGGGCGTAAAGGGACACCCGGTCCCAGTTCTCGTCCTGGAGGAACACCCAGACGGCCTTGTAATCGTGCATTTTCAACACGATGTCGAAGATGCGCTCCACGGCGTCCCGGAAGCCCTGGGATTCGGAGGCGGCGAGGAACATCTCGAGGAGGGACTTGACCGAGTCCTTCGATATGTACTGCTCGTACAACCGGTCTGTGTGCCTGCTTCCCATCCCCGGCTCCCGAATCAGAAAAGTGTTCCCGTTTTCACCCGCCCATGATAAACTAAACCCGAACTTTGATGCAAGAATAACATTTTTCAGGAAAATCTGCAACAAAATGGAAGCCAGGGATTTTTTCGAAGACGGCGTCAAGTGCTTCAGTTGCGGTCTTTACGAAGAAGCCCTCGACCACTTCGGTCGGATCACCCACGGGGAGACCGACCCTGAGGGAATCTACGTCGACCTCGCCGCCGCCTTCGTCAACGAGTGCTACAAGTGCCTTGCCATCAAGCTCATTTCCCAGCGGCAGGACAAGGAGGCCGTGAAGGTCCTCGGCAAGGCGCTGGAACGTCTCCCCGGCAACCCGGAGTTCGAGTTTCTCCGCGGCATCGCCTACAACAACGCCTTGAACTTCCCGTTGGCGATCCGGGCCTTCGAGGGGATCCTGGAAAAGGACCCGGCGAACCTCTCCCTGATCACCAGCCTCGCGTTGAGCCTCCTGAACACCGGGAACACGGACCGGATGGAACAGGTGGTGCGGAAGATCCTCCGGCTCAACGCCGACCTCTTCCACATCCTCGCCATCGCCCGTTTCCGGATGAAGAAGTACTCGGAAGCGGAGGACCTCCTCCACCGGGCCGTCATGGAGAAAACCCCCTTCGAGGAGGCTCGCCTCAAGCGCATCGCGGTCCTGATCATGCTCAAGCAGCACGACGAGGCCCTTCGGGAAGTGGAAGACATCCTGCCCCACTCCACCGAACCGGCGGCATACCTCAAGCCCGTGGCCTACCTTCGGAACCGGATCGGCGCCCGGTCTGAGCACCCCGCCCTCCTCGAACTCCTCGAGGCCGACCCCGGGTTTTCGCCCACGGAGAACGAGATCCGCAAGTGGTCCGAAGAGCTGTTCTACCGGACTCTTGCCATCGACGTCCTGGCGCTCCCCTTCCAGGGCGAGCGGGGTAACCTCGTTTCCAACGACTGGTTCCGCGGGCTCCTCGTCTCCCACTACCAGAAGATGATCCTCGAGGGCATCGACCTGCCCGAACTCTATTTCCGCCTGGGTCGGGAGTTCCAGCGCCTCAACCAGTTCGAGCAGGCCGTCGATTTCTTCCGGAAGTGCCTCGAGAAGGCCCCCCACTTCCTCCCGGCCAAGATCAGCCTGGCCTTTGCCTTCAAGGAACACGACCGGGTCGAGGAGGCCATCCGGACGTTCGAGGAGCTGTGCGCCGATTTCCGGGACATGCCCGGCATGATGCTCCAGTCGGGCGACACCATCTTCGACGAGGCGGCCTACAAGGGGAAGGAGAATTACCTCCGGGCCGAACTCCAGGTCCTGCTGGCCGCCGCCGAGCACAACCTCGCCTACGCGGACGTCTACTACAGCATCGGCCGGATTCACTACCTCCTCGAAGACCCGGAGCAGGCGATCGAGTTCTTCGACAAGGCCAACCTGATCAACCCCAACTTCATCCGGGCCAACATCGGGAAGGCCGTGACGCTGATGCAGCTCAATCACACCGACCAGGCGCGGGACATCCTCAACAACCTCTCGGGCAACAGCACCCTTTACGGGAAGATCCTCTTCAACCTGGCCCAGTTGTACCTCCGGGCCGGGAACGCGGGCCGGGCCGGCGAACTGCTCCGGGAAGCCTCCGGGCTGGAGAACGAGTTCGCCGTCAAATCCCGCGAGGCCCTCGAGCAGCCGCCTTTCCGCTGATGGGCACCGGCGACGCCCCGTCCCGCCTCCGGAGGGTGGCGCTCCTGGCGCCGGTCCACAACCCGTACACCTACCTCTCGCCCGGGGACGCACCCTCCGGTGCGCAGCCGGGGTGCCGCGTGGTGGTGCCCTTCGGGAACCGCCACGCCAACGGCATCGTGACCGGTGTTGCCGACGCGGCCCCGGAGGGCGTTCTGCTCAAGGAGATCGTGACCGTCATCGACCGGGAACCGGTGCTGGGCGGGGCCCAGATGGAACTGGGGGAGTGGATGAGCCGGCGGTGGTTCACCCCTCCCGGGGAGTGCTTCAACCTCTTCTTCCCGCCCGGGTCCTCCGTGGACACCACATACGCCTACAGCCCCACCGCCGCGGGGATCGCCTGGACCTCCCCGCCCGGCAGGGTCCCCTTCCGCGACAAGGTCCTGGCCCTGGTCCGCGCCCGGCCCGGGTCCCTCAAGCACGAGCTGGCCCGGCTCATCCCCGCTCCCGGCCTTGACCGGGCCCTGTCCGACCTCGAGCGGGCCGGGCTGCTGCACCGGGACCTCCACGTGGGCGGTTCCCGGACCGGTTTCCGGCAGGTCCGCTTCCTCGATCTGGCCTCGCCGGTGGTGGACCCTTCCACGTTTCCCGCCCGGCAGCGGGCCGCCCTGGAGTTCGTCCTCTCCCACGAGACCCCCCTGCCGGTGTTTCGCCTGGTCCGGGAGGCCGGGGTGGGGTACGATGTAGTTAAAGCCTTGGAAAAAAAGGGTGTTATCCGGGTCTTCACCGGCGAGGACTACCGGGACCCGTTCCGCCACTACGAGGCCCGGGAGACCGAGGACTTCACGCTGACCACCCACCAGCGGGAGGCGGTCCGGCGGATCGGCGAGCGCATCCGGCACGGGGTTCACGGGAAATTCCTGGTGCTGGGGGTGACGGGAAGCGGCAAGACGCAGGTCTACATCGAGTTGATCGGCGAGGCGCTGTCGAAAGGGCGGACCGCCGTCATGCTGGTTCCGGAGATCGCCCTCACCCCCGCCCTGACGCGACGGTTTCTCACCCACTTCGGCAGCCGCCTGGCCCTCTTCCACAGCATGCTCTCCGAGGGCGAGCGGCACGACCAGTGGCACCGCCTGCGGCGCGGGGAGGCCCGGGTGGTGGTGGGGACGCGATCGGCCCTTTTTGCGCCCCTGAAGGACCCTGGCGTGGTCATCCTGGACGAGGAGCACGACGGGTCCTACAAGCAGGACGAGACGCCGCGCTACCACGCCCGCGACGTGGCCGCGCGGTGGGCGGAGCTGACGGGGGCCGCGCTGGTGCTGGGCTCGGCGACGCCTGCCGTCGAGTCTTTCCACGGGGCGGTGGAGAGCGGGCGCTACGAATTGGTGGAGCTGCCGGAGCGGATCCTGTCCCGCCCGCTCCCCGAGGTCCACGTGGTGGACCTGGCGGTGGAGTTCCAACGCTTCGGCAAGGGGATCGTCATCGCCGGGAGCGCGTTCCGCGCCATCGCGGATCGCATGCGGGACGGCGAGCAGGTGATGGTTCTCCTGAACCGGCGGGGTTTCGCCCCCCTGCTCCTCTGCCGCAAGTGCGGGAACACGCTGCTGTGCGCCCACTGCAGCATCTCCATGACCTACCACGCCGGGGAGAACCGCATGCTGTGCCACTACTGCGGCTTCGTCCGCCCGGTCCCGGGGGCCTGCCCCGACTGCGGGAGCACCTATCTGCAGCAGATCGGCCTGGGCACGGAGAAGCTCCAGGAACTCTTCACCCGGAAGTTCCCCGGGAAGCGCGTGGAACGCTTCGACCGCGACACCACCCGCGAGCGCGGCAGCATGAAGGCGATCCTCGAGCGTTTCGAGCGCCGGGAGATCGACCTCCTGGTGGGGACCCAGATGATCGCCAAGGGGCACGACTTCCCCGGGGTCACGCTGGTGGTGGTCCTCTCCACGGACATCTCCCTCCGGATCGCCGACTTCCGCTCCGCGGAGCGCACCTTCCAGCTCCTGACCCAGGTGGCGGGCCGCAGCGGTCGGGGCGAAACCCCGGGGGAGGTCTACATCCAGACCTACTACCCCAACCACTACGCCGTCCGCTTCGCCCGCTCTCAGGACTACCGACAGTTCTACGCCGAGGAGATCGGGTTCCGGAAACGGCTCCTTTACCCTCCCTTCTCCCGCGTCGTCTTCATGACCTTCTCCGGCCGGTCGGAGTCGGAGGCCCGGCGTCTGGCGGAAGGGGCGGGGGGCCGGCTTCGGGAGGCGATCCGGGAGCGGGGGCTGCAGCGCGACCTGCGCGTCGTCGGGCCCGTCCCGGCTTTCCTGGAGAAGATCAAGGACGAGTACCGCTTCAGCCTGATGGTCCGCTGTTTCCAAGACGAGGGGCTCCACGACACACTGATCGCCTTCCGGGAGCGATGTGCCCGGGCAAAGCTGAACTGGCGAAAGATCACCGTGGACGTGGACCCGATGACCCTCTCATGACGCCCTGCCCGCACCGAACCACCGGGTTGTCGGCCCCGGGGCTCTTTGTCCTGGTTCCCATGACCGCGGGGATCCTGGCTGCCCAGGCCCTGTCGCTTCCCGCCGGGCGCCTCGAGGCCGGGGCGTTGGGGTTGCTGGCCGCGTCCGGTCTCGCCCTCGTGCTCCGGTGCCGCCTGGCCGCCCTGCTGGCCCTGGCGGCGCTGTTCATCGCCCTCGGCGCCGGGCTGGAGCGCCGGGAGCAGAAACGGTACCGGGAAGGCAGCCAGTCTTTCGAGGCCTTCCGCGAGCGCATGGAGACGGGGGACGCCTGGCGATTGGAAGGGGTCACCACCTCCCTGCCCCTCCTCGATGCGGCGGAGAACTCCATCCAGGCCACCATCGACGTCGAGACCCTGTGGGACCGTGACGGGGCCAGGGACGTGAATTGGACAGTCCAGTTGAGGCTGTACGGCGCCGACGGCCTGGAGCGGCCCTGGCGGCGCGGCAGCCGCATCCGCTTCCTGGCGCGGCTCTCCCCGCCGCGGGGGTATGTGGATCGCGGGGTCCGGCCCGCCGCCCTGTACTTCCACAACCGGGGGACCCTCCTGGCGGCGTCGTGCAAGTCGCCGAAACTCGTGGAGTTCCTGCCCGACGAGCCCACGGCCTGGACGCGGTTTCAGTTCCGCGTCCGGGCCCTGGCCGGGCGCCTGTCCGTTGTCCGCCCGGTCGTCGACCTCGCCTTCCGAACCCTGGAGGCGGCGGTGTCCGCCCGGGCGGGGGTCCGGGAAGCGATGGACGACCTCTACCTCCGGATCGACGGACTGCTGGATCGGGAGGTGGCCGATACGGACACTCGGGACATCCTCAAGGCCCTGCTCCTGGGTCGGGACATCGCTTCCGCCGACGTGCGCGACCGGTGGGTGGACGCGGGGATCTATCACCTGCTGGTCATCAGCGGGTTCCACCTGACTCTCATCGCCGCCTTCCTGGGCGGAGTGCTGGCGCTGTTTCGCCTGCCCCGGCCTGCCCACCACCTGTTGCTCATCGTCCTTCTCCGCGGCTACGTGGAATTCGTCCAGGCCGGCGTCTCGGTGGACCGGGCCTTCTGGGTCGTCACCCTGTTCCTTCTGGGCCGGATGTTCTACCGGGAGGCGAGCCTGCTGAACGGGACCGCCCTGGCTGCCGTGCTGCTGCTGGCCGTGAACCCGTGGTACCTCCGGGATGCCGGATTCCTGCTGACCTTCGTTTCGGTGTTCGCCCTGGCGCTCCTCTCCTCGCCCGTGGAGAAGGCCCTCACCCGGCCCCTGGACCTGGCGTCCCGCAACCTGTTCCGCCCCGAGGTCGACTTGGACGAAGACGTGGACCACCGTCGCGGGCGCCGGTGCCGCTTCGCCCTGGAACGTATCCACTTTCGGGCTCCCCGCTGGGTCGGGAAAGGGGGTTTCACTGCGATGGCGGGGGGGATCGCCTTCATCTGGCGGGGCCTCTGCCGCGCCGTGGTCCCATCCGCGGCGGTTTTGGCCCTCCTCGCCCCGCTCCTGGCATGGCTGCACCTCCCCGTGTCGCTCCAGGGCCTCGTTGCGACCCTCCCGGCCCTGGTTCTGGTCTGGCCCGTGCTGATCCTCCTGTTGTGCCTGCCCCTCGCCCTGCTGGTCGCCCCCGCGTCGGCCCCCCTCCTGGTCCACGTCGCGGCCCGTCTGGCCGAGGGGCTGCAGGGGATCGCCGAGCGGTTTTCGGGGGACCCGGCCTTCCTGTTCCCCCCCGCGGCCTGGGGTGTGGCCCTCTTTGTGGCCCTGGCGATCTGGGCCCTCAATGGCCGTCGGCGACGACTCTGGGCAGCCGTGGCCGCCACTGTCGGCTTCGCCCTCCTGCTTGCCCGGGCCCCCGCCCCGGTGCCGGGCGCATTCACCCTGACCATGCTGGACGTGGGGGAGGGAGAGTCCATCCTGATCCGGACGCCCTCGGGGCGGGCCGTGCTCCTGGATGCCGCCGGGCTGCGCCCCGTGGTCCGTGTGAACGGCCCGCCCGTGGAGCAGACCGACTTGGCCCGTAAAGTTCTGATCCCTCATCTGTTGGCCCGGGGCGTCCCACGGCTGGACGCCCTGCTCCTGTCCCATTCCGACTTCGACCACGCCGGGTCGGCGATATCCCTCCTTCGCCACTTCCCAGTGGGCGGCGTCTACGTTTCGGAAGCGGAGTGGAAGAACCAGCCGGCGACCTTTGCGGAGGTTTTCCGGGTCTGCAGGGAGCGGAACATCCCGCTGCGACTTCTGGCCGCCCCGGACTCCGGGGAGGGGGCGGGACCGGAGAGGTCCGCCGGGGGACGCGGTCCGGACGCTTCGCTCCTGGTCCTGGACGGCCTGAAGCTTCGGGTGCTCCACCCGGCCGCCGACGATGGCGAGACCCGGTCCAACCGGCTGTCCCTGGTGCTGGAAGCCGACTTCGGCGGGGTGAAGGCCCTGCTGACGGGGGACGTGGACCGCCGGGTGGAGAACCTGCTTCTGGCGGACGGCCGCGTCGGGCCCGTGCACCTCCTCAAGTGCGCGCACCATGGGAGCCGGACTTCCACGTCGGGGCGGTTCCTGGACGTGGCCGCCCCGCGGCTGGCGGTGATGTCCACCGGGCCTTTCCATCTCTTCCGGCACCCGTCGCCCGAGGTGTGCGAGGCCCTCAACGCGCGCGGCATCTCCTGGTGGACCACCCGGGACCGCGGCGAGATCGAGTTGTGGTTCGCCGTCGGCGGGGTCTTCCCCGCCTTCCCCGCACGGTGGGCGCAGGAGGACGAGGCGTTCCGCTGGGCCTGGGGGAATGAGTGAATCTTGATGCCGCCGTAAAAATTCCTTTTCTCTCACTGAGGCACTGAGGCACGGAGAAATGCAAATTTTATTTCATTTCATAGAATCAAAGTTCGTTATGATTCTTCTCCGTGCCTCCTTGAGATCCGAATCCGGGCCTTTTGAGGGACCGTCAATCTTGAAGCGGTCAATAAGTTTGACGCGGTCGCAAAAAGTACCATCGCCCTCCGGGAGATGACCCAACCCAAGGTTTTGCAGACACTTTTTCGCTCGATCATCGGGCTTTTCCGAATCCATACGTGTTGCCCTTGCGGCGTTCTACGTCCGGGCGGGGAGGAAGAGCCGGCGGCAGGCGGCGACGCCCTGGAACCACTTGAGGCCGGCGGCGCGGGCCAGCTCCGCGAGGCGGCCGGCGCAGCCCACCACCCGGCGGAAGCGGCGGTCGTAGCCCCGCACCGACGCCAGCCACTCCGACGCGTCCAGCGACAGCCGCTCCAGGATCGGCGCCAGCTCCGCCGGGATCGCCCCCGCCTTGTCCGGGCGCACCACGCGGCCCACCGCGTCCAGCACCCGGTAGTACTCCACCGCCGTCAGCGTGGCGAAGACCCCCTTGCGGCCGCCCGCGCCGTTCAGCGGGGCCAGCCACGACGCCCTCACCTGCGCCCGCGCCGCCTCCGCCACGGCCGCCGCCAGCACCTCCGGGGGGATTCCCGCCGCTTCCGCCGCCGCCTGAACCTCCGGCGGGATCCCTTCCGCTTCCGCCGTTGCCAGCACCGCCGGCGGGATCCCTGCCGTCCCCGGGGCTTGTGTCAGTTCCACCGGCATCTGCGGCGAGATTTCCGCCACTTCCGCGGTTGCCGCCGGCACCTCCGCCGAGACTCCCGCCCCTTCGCCGCTCAACACAAGCGTCTCCATCGAGACCCCCATCCGCTCCCCGGCCGTCGCCGGCGCCTCC
>JAGNHB010000100.1 GCA_018001935.1 Acidobacteriota bacterium | reverse complement strand
CACTTTACCGCCGCTTTTGCTCTATCACCCCCCTCGCACAAGAATGCCGGCTGTCTCTGAAACGCTTCAAAACCTCTCACCGCGCCCCTTTTGGCCCTGCTTGTCCTCATGATGCGAAACCGCTGTTTCCGGATGGCTGCAATTGACAAGCCTGTGCAGAGAGAGTATGCTGGGCGATTCCGGGCCCGTTTCGCCCGGCGACCAGTTTTCGACAAGGGTGAGCATCCGTATGGACGGCATGGAGAGCACAGCAGAATCGATCCCCCGGGTCGTGCCCCGCGCGGAGCACGTCATCTCCCGAAAGGACCTGAGCCCCAACGCCCTCGTGGTGCTGCGAGAGCTGAATCGCCGCGGTTACAAGGCCTACCTCGTGGGAGGGGCCATCCGTGACCTCCTGGTGGGGCGCAGGCCCAAGGACATGGACGTGGCCACCGACGCCTCCCCCAACCAGGTGAAGCGGCTTTTTCACAGCTGCCGCCTGATCGGGCGGCGCTTCCGGCTCGCGCACGTTCACTTCCGAGACGACATCGTGGAAGTGGCCACTTTCCGGCGCTCCGAGGCCGACCCGCACCCGGCGCCCGCGGAGGCGCCCGCCGAGGCGGCGCCCCGGACGGAGCCCGTTCCGCCCCGGAGCACCCGGCACGAGGGCCTCGTCAAGGCCGAGGACGGGCGGATCCTCCGCGACAACATCTTCGGGACCCCCGAGCAGGACGCGCGCCGTCGCGACTTCACCGTGAACGCCCTCTTCTACAACATCGCGGACTTCTCCATCATCGACTACGTGGGGGGGCTCGAAGACATCCGGAACCGGGTCATCCGGACCATCGGCGACCCGGTGTCCCGCCTGGTGGAGGACCCGGTGCGCATGGTTCGCGCGGTCCGCTTCGCCGCGATCCTCGGGTTTGACCTGGACCCGGCGCTGCGACAGGCCATCGGCGAGCTTCGGGACCACCTGACCACCGCGTCGTCCAGCCGGATGTACGAGGAGGTCCTGAAACTCTTCGCGCTCGGGAAGGCGGAGACGACGCTGGCGCTGCTGCGGGACGTCGGGCTCTTCCCCGTCCTGTTCCCGCACCTGGCGGACCTCGGTGCGGAGGGCCGGGAGCGCGTGGACACCCGGCTGCTGCAAGCCGTGCGGTGGCTCGACGCGAGGTCGGCCCGGGGCGAGGACCTCGACCCGTCCCTGGTCTACCTCTTCCTGACGTTCCCCGCCCTGGAGCCGGCCCTCGAGCGCCTGCGCTCGGAAGGGACCTGGTCCATGGCCGCGGTGGGGGAGGCGGTCCACGAGGTCACCGCCCGGTTCTCACTCCGGGCCCAGATTCCCGGCAAGGTCAGGCAGGACATCCGGAGCGCCCTCTGGAACCAGGGACGTTTCCGGAAAACCCGCGGGAAGTACCCCCGGAATTTCGCCGCGTCGCCGGAGTTCCCGATTTCCCTCGAGTTCCTGCGCTTCAACGTCTCGACCGGCGTGTCGGACGCCGCCCTGCTGACCTGGTGGGACGCTTACGTGAACCTGACTCCCGGGAACAGCGCCCCGCCCCTCGAGGAGGGTGCCCCGGCCGGGTCGCCCCGCGCCGGCCGCCGCCGCCGCCGGGGGCGCCGTCGGAGGGGACCGCGGGACGGGGGGGATAAAGCCGGACAGGAGAGGAGCGCATGACGAGGCGAACCGGGTTGTGTTTGAGCCTGTGGCTGATGTCGGTCCTGGGGGGGGCGGTTTCGGCCCAGCAGTTGGAAGGGCTGGCGGGGGTGGACTTCGTCGCGGATGAGCGGATCTTCAATGTAATGTGCGCTATCCACGCCGCAGGCTACGACTTCCAGCTCGCCGCCGCCGACCCGGCGTCCCCCCGGGCCCGGGTGCTCGGGGGCATGGACCTTTCCGCGGTCAGCCCCGAACTGCTGGGGAAGATGAAGGACTTTTTCCAGCGCATGAACGTGGAACTGAGCATGGCCCGCCAACAGGCGAAATACGCCGCCCTCTCCCTGTTGCTCTCGCCCCCGCCCGCCCTGGAATACCGCGAGCGGGAGGCGACGCCCACGGACGACATCCGTGCCCTGGCGCCCTTCGCGCCCCTGGTGGCTTCCTTCCGCTCCCAGGCGGGCCTGGAGGGGCTCTGGGCGACGTGGAAACCCGAGGCCCTCCGGTTCCTGGCGCTGCTCCGGGAGGACATCCGGACCTGCGTCCAGGGGCTGCTCCGGATGGGGAACCTGGAAGCCCGGCTTTCCCTGGACCGGCGGCTGACCGTGATCCCGAACCTGGTGGACGCCCCGAACACCTTCCTGACCGTCCAGGTCGGGGGGACCTACGCGGTGTTCGTCTCGCCGTCGATCTCCGTCCAGCGTTACCGGAAGTACTTCATCCACGAGTACATTCACATGCTCCTGGACCCGGTCTTCGACCCGCTCGCCGCCCGGCTCGACGACGACCACGACCTGTCGAGCTGGTACACGTCCCGCCCCGAGTACGCCCGCTTCACGGCGGAGCCGTCCCTTGCGGTCCGGGAGTCGCTGTACAACGCCATCGGGCTGCAGGTCCTGGCCGGCATCGGCTCCCCCGCCACCGCCGCGGAACGCAACGCCATGATCAAGCGCGACTCGCCGTTCCTCGCTTGGTTCGAGGCCCGGGTCAAGGGGTTTTCGGAAGCGGGGAAACCGCTGGGGGAACAGGTGGCGGCCCTGGTCAAGGGCCTGAAGACGGAAGAGATGCTCCCCTCCGCGGGGACCGTGGCGACGGTCGCCGCCGGCAGCGAGGAGGACCCCGCGGTGAAGCGGCTCGACCAGGTCCTCCAGCTGGAGCGGCTCCTGCGCGAGGGGAACGCGGCGGAGGCCGAGCGGATCGCTTCGGCCCTGGTGGCCCGGGACCCCTCCGATGCCGAGGCCCTGTTCTTCCTGGGGCAGGTCCGTTACGCCCAGGACCGTCACGCGGACGCACTGGCCATCTACGACCGCGTCCTCGACCTGTCCCTAGCGCCGCAGTGGGTCCGGGGGTGGGCGCTGGTCCGGTCGGGAAACTGCCTGCTCCGGCTGGACCGCCCCGGGGAGGCGGTTCGGCGCTTCCGGGAGGCGGCCTCCCTGACGTCGGGCGACCGCGGCGCGGGGGAAGCCGCCCGCAAGAGCCTGGAACGGCTTGAGACCGAAAAATGAAGCTTGAACAGACCCTGAAACGCAAGGACGCCGTGACGTGATGACGCCAGGAGAGCGCTTCCCGCTTCGATTCGGTCAACCAGGCGAATGGTTTTCCCCGCGTCGTTGCGCCCTTGTTTTTCCACTCGCGCCCCCGGATGAGGGGGCAGCCATGCAGATCAGCGGAGGTAATCATGTTTTCAAATGGTTGCGTGAAGGCAGTCCTCTGGGCCGCGCTGACGGGGTGGTTTAGCGTGGTCGCGCTCGCCGGCACCGGTTCGGCCGCGTCGACCGGAGGCGACCCTCTGGGCGCCCTGGTGGCGAAGATGACGGCCAAGTTCGGCGAGGCGCACCGCCCCCGCATCGAGGCGGGCGTGCGCCAGGCCCGGGCCCTCTGGCGGCCGGCGGACGGCGCCGACGCCGCGTTCGAGGCCTTCTGCCTCGAGCACTTCATCGCCGACCGAAAGACCCTGGACGCGACCTTCGCCCGGGTCCAGGACAATCTGGAGTCGATCCTGGGGAACTTCCACCGGATCAGCCGTGAGCTGAAGACGCCCATCGAACTGGACCGGGGCGAGCCCCTCGCGGTGGACTACCTTTTCGCGGAGTGGTCGCCCTACGCCCACCTCGAGACGGACTTCTTCCGCAACAAGCTGGCCTTCGTCGTCATTCTGAACTTCCCGCAGTACACCCTGGAGCAGAAGCTGGCCCTGGGGGAGACGTGGGACCGGCGCCAGTGGGCCATGGCGAAGCTGGGCGACCGCTTCACCTCCCGCATCCCCGCCGAGGTCAACCAGGTCGTCAACGAGCGCTCCGTGAAGGCCGACAACTACATCAGCGAGTACAACATCTTCATGGGCCGCCTGCTGGGGCCCGACGGGAAGACCCTCTTCCCGGCGGACCTCAAGCTCATCAGCCACTGGGGCATCCGGGACGAGCTGAAATCCTGGTACGGCAAGGCCGACGGCGCCGCGCGGCAGGAGACGATCTACCAGGTCATGCTGCGGATCATCGACCAGAGCATCCCGGCCCGGGTGGTCAACCACTCGGACGTGTTCTGGGACCCTAAAACGAACCAGGTCTTCGAGGAGCGGGACGGCAAGCGCTTGCCGGTCGAGGCGGCGCCCGAGGGCGGCAAGCGCTTCGAGACCCTCCTGAGCATGTTCCAGGGCCAGCGGATGAAGGACCCTTACGTCCCCCTCAACCCCACCCTCATTGCCCGGCGCTTCAACGAGGACCGCCAGATCCCCGAGGAGCAGGTGGAGAAACTGTTCGTGAGCGTGCTGTCCTCCCCGCTCGTCAAGCGGACCGCGGCCCTCATCGAAAAGCGGATGGGACGGAAGCTGCGCCCCTACGACATCTGGTACGACGGCTTCAAGACCCGCAGCACCCTCGACACGGCGGACCTCGACGCCCGGCTCCGGGCGAAGTACCCGGACGTGAAGGCGTTCCAGGCGGACCTCGTCCCCACCCTCGTGAAGCTGGGTTTCTCCGCGGAGAAGGCCCGTTTCCTGGCCGACCGGATCGTGGTGGACCCCTCCCGGGGGGCCGGCCATGCCATGGGCGCCGAAATGCGCACCGACCAGGTCCACCTGCGGACCCGGATCCCCGCCGGCGGGATGAACTACAAGGGTTTCAACATCGCCGCCCATGAACTGGGGCACAACGTGGAACAGGTCTTCTCCCTCCACGCCATGGACGAGTACCTGCTCAACGGTGTCCCCAACACGGGTTTCACCGAGGCCTTCGCCTTCGTTTTCCAGAAGCGGGACCTCGAGCTGCTGGGGATACCGGCGGCGGACCCGATGAAGAAGGACCTGGACGTGGTGGACGACCTCTGGATGACCTACGAGATCGCCGGGGTCTCCCTGGTGGACATGAAGGTGTGGCGCTGGCTCTACGCCCATCCCGACGCCAGCGCCGCCCAGCTCCAGGCGGCCGTGGCCGACGCCGCCCGCGAGGTCTGGAACGCTTACTACGCACCGGTCTTCGGGGAAAAGGACTGCACGATCCTGGCCATCTACTCCCACATGATCGACGCCCTGCTCTACCTGCCCGACTACGCCCTGGGGCACCTCATCGCCTTCCAGATCGAGAAGCACCTGGAAGGGAAGAACCTGGGCGAGGAGATGGAGCGGATGTGCCGGGTGGGGTCCGTCACCCCCCGGCTGTGGATGCTCAAGGCGGTGGGTTCCGACCTCTCGGCCGAACCCCTGCTCAGGTCGGCCCGGGAGGCCCTTGGCCACCTGGAGGCCGCCTCTCCCGGCGCCGGGAAGTAAGGGCCCCCGGATCGGGGCGCCGCGATGGGTCACACGGACTACCGGGAACAGTGAGGCAACCATGACCGGGACAGACGACCGCCTGACGATGAAGCACCTCAAGACGCCGGAACTGGAACAGGGGGCCGTGGACTTCTTCGAGAAGGTCCAGACTGCCTTCGTGGCGGGGAAGCGAAGCGTGAGCCTCGACTATGCCGGGGTGAAATTCACCCTCCGGCTCCCCGCGATCGGGGAAGGGGATCGGGGGCTTGTCTATCTTCTCCGGAAACACTCCCTGGACCTCCCCGGGGCCGATACCCGCTGCTGCGTCAAGTTCGCCAAGCAGCAAGCCCTCAGCCGGCAGCGATTGCTGGAGGAGTTCCCGAACACGGAATTCTATCTTTCCGAAAACATCACCGTCCCCCGGATCCTTTATCTCGACCCCCTCGGCCGTTTCAGCGTGAAGGAGTACATCGAGGGGGAAACCCTCACCAGCCTCTACCTGCGGTTCGAGCGCCTGACCGTCAAGACGCAGCGCCTGCTCCTGGACGGGATCGAAGCGTATCTCGAGCGCCTCCTGGCCCTATTCCGCAAACGCCCCGACTGCAAGGTCAGCATCAGCCCGAACAACATCCTGGTCTTGTCCGACAAGGGCAGGTTCACGGACCCGCCGCGGTTGGTGCTGATCGACCCCGGGCCCGACCGGAAGAAAAAATACGAGGGAATCGGGTTCGATCAGTACTGGAACGTCATCCTGCCCGATCGGATCCGCAAGTACCAGCGAACCGGCTATCTCCAGTGGATGGTCCCCCTCGCCGTGACCCAGTCGGACCGGGACCATCTCCGGGGGTTCGACATCTTCAACGACCTGACGCCGGAAGAGACCCAGCTTATCATCTCCATCGCCCGGGTCGTCGAATTCGACTCCGAAGAAACCATCCTCCGCAAAGGCGCCGTCGGGGAGAATTTCTTCCTCCTCCTCGAGGGGGAGGTGGAGGTTCGGAAGAGCCATTTCAACCGCCCGGGTGCGCTCAAGGTCCGTTGCGGTCAGGGGACCGTTCTGGGAGAGCAGGCTTTTCTCCTCCGGGTGCCCCGCTCGATGAACGTGGTGGCCATTCGTCCCTGCAAACTTCTGGAGATCGAATGCGAGGCCTTCAACGGGTTGATGCGGGCCAATCAGATCGCCCCCTACAAGATCCTCCGGAACATCGCCGTGATCCTGGCCGAGCGTCTCTACTACTCCAACAACGCTTATCAGATGCTGTTGGAATCCCAGGCGGACATTCTATGACGTTGCCGCGCCCGTCAGTTCTTCGTCGCTTTCCACGCGCCCAGGGCCTTGCCGGAGGCCTCGACGAAGCGGACGAGGACTTCCCGGGCGCCAAACTGGAGGGCGGCGAAGCCGGAGACCCCTGAAAAGAGGAAGGAGTCTCCCCCGGAAGCGGCCGACCGCGGCTTGCCGCCGGCGCCCGCGACGACGTGGGCCACCCCGCTCTTCGGCTGGAAAAGCTCGAGGTGATGGTCGTGGCCGGCGAGGTAGACGTCGACTTTCCCGCCGAGAAAGCGCTCCTTCAGGAGGCGTTCCAGGCGGACGTCCGCGCCGTGTTTCCCGCTGGAGTAGACCGGGTGGTGAGCCACGACGACCCGCCACTGTTCGCCGGCCCCGGCGGATTTCGCCAGCTCGGCGTCGAGCCACTTCATCTGCCGGCCCACCCGGACGTCATGCTCCGGGGCCTCGATCAGTTCCACCGTGTTCAGGGCGATGACCCGGACCGTGACGGAACCGTCCGCCGAGGTGAAGACACGGCTCCAGGTCAGGTCCGGCATGGACCACCGGGTGGGCTTGCCGTTCACCGTGGACCGGCTGTAATCGACCTCGGACTGAAAGACGCCCTGGTAGTCGTGGTTTCCCAGGACGGGGCAAAAGGGGATGTCGATTTTCTCCGCCGGGTACATGTCCTCGAACTTGCTGGTCCACTGGGGGTCCCGCTTGCTTTCGACGCCACGGGGGAGGAAGTTGTCCCCCAGCAGGAGCACCGCGGCGGCGCCCATCGTCCCGTGCCAGGCGACGAGGCCCTGCGCGACCGTTTTCTGGGTCTGGTCCCCGGTGCCCCAGTCGCCCATCGCCAGGAAGGCCACGGGCTTGCCCTCGAGGCGGGCTTCCCCGTCCACCGGGGCGAAGGGGCCGACCCCCGCGAGGGGGCTCAGGGACAGCAGGGCCAGGAGGGCCCCGAGGACGGTCAGCCTCAAGGGGCGCCGCGATGCGGTCGGTTCCAGTGTCGGGATCATCCGGTCCTCCTTTACAGGTTCGATCGGCCAGCCCGGTGCGGTGAGACGTGCCGGGGGCCGGAATACGGACGGGGGTGACCCGCCGGCGGATCACCCCCGTATCGAGATGCGCTGTCGACGAACGATCGTGCGCCCTACTCCCCGCAGGCGGACTTCAGCTGGGCGATCCGCTTGAGGATGACCTGGGCGAAACCGGCCTGATCGGACTCCGAGGCCCCGGCGGCCCGGAAGGCGTCCTTGATCTGCTGCTCGGTGAGCTGCCCCACGATCCCGCAGAACCACTTGGCGTGCTCCACGGGGACCCGGCCCGCGGCGGAGCCGATGTCCTTGCCGGTCTTGGCGAAGCGGAGGTACCCGCCGGAGGACCCCATCAGGAAGGGTTGTTTGGAATATTCGCCGAGGTCCCACTTGGAGTGGGAGAGCCACCCGCCCATTTTCCCCAGGGTGCCGCCCCAGTCGGCGACCACGTACCAGTCCTCCACGGTGGTGCCGTCCTTGCCGTACATGCCCAGGACGTTGTTGTTGTCGGCCTTGGAGTCCCAGTTGCTCAGCAGGAGGGTGATGATGATGAGCCCGGAGAACTCCTTGGTGCCCTTGAAGGGGTTGCTGTCCCAGCTCCACAGGATGCCGCGGCGGGCGATGTCCCCGGGGCGCTTCTCCAGCATGGCGGTGTTGTAGGAGCCGCTCCCCACGAACTTCTTCGCCCGGCTCAGGCCGCTGACGCCCGAGACGGTGCCGGAGGGGCTGAAGTAACTCTCCTCCACCTTGAAGCCGCAGGCCCACACGATGCGGCTGCAGGCGATCTCGGCGTGGACTTCCTCGTCGAACTTCATGTTCCACTTCACGCCGTTGGCGTCGGTGATCTTGATCTTGGGGTTGGTGCCGCTGGTGTCCTCCTTGACGAAGGTGAAGGGCGGCTTGGGCGACCCTTCCTCGCTGCCGATCCCCCAGAAGAGGTCGAGCTTGGAGACGTCGCCGCGGTCTTCCCACAGCATGGGCTTGCCGGACTCCGTGGGGGCGCTCTTCCCGGACACGGGGTCGGGGCCGTCGGCCTTCTTTTTCTTCTGGGCCAGGACAGGGGAGTTCACGTCCAGGACGAAAGTGAACAGGAGGAACACCCCGCAGACCAGGGCGAAAAACCGGGCCGTCTGTTTCCAGTTCGTGTTTTTCATGTCTACTCTCCTTGCTTGCTTGATCCCGCCGACGGGGCGGGGATAACGTCTTTCGCAGGGCCCTAGGGTGCGGGGGCCGGCGCCGCTGCGGGGGCCGTCGGGGCAACCTCGGGGACGCCGACGTATGTCCCGTTGGCCGCCAGGATGAACCAGAACCGCTTCTGGTCGATGTCGGCGTGGAGCAGGCCCTTCGCGTCGATGGGTTGGCTGAGGACGAGTTCGAAGGCGTCCGGTTTCCCGTCCGGCTGGCCGTTCCACCGGTAGGCCGTGACCTTGCCCGGCGTCTTTTGAACGGTGAGGAGGACGATGGTCCGGTCCACCTCGTCGCACTGGATGTCCAGGACGCCCTGCCCCTTCAGGTTGAGGGAGAGGGGTTTGCCCCCCGACACCTCCATGTTGGTGGTCGTCAGGGGCGCCATGGGGTCCCGGAGGTTGACGGGGACCACCTGGGAGGATTCGCCGGCCCCCTGCATGGCGATCAGCAACTGGTTGTTGAAAGCGTTCCAGGCCAACCCCTCCACCGCCAGCGTCCCCTGCGCCGCCGAGGCCTGGAGGTCGGGCAGGACGCTCAACAGGTAGCCCCGGAAGTCGGCGATGACCTCGGGGGGGCCGAGGAGCTGCAGGCTCGCCGGGTCCATCCGCACCCGGAGCAGGGCGTTGGTGGGCGCCGGGGTCGACGAGGTCAGGGAGCCGATGACGTAGAGGTACTGCCGTGACCGGTCGAAACTGATGCCCTGGATGTTGGAGACGGACGCACCGAGCTTGACGGCCTTGACCTCGTTGGTGTCCATCATCTGGTTGTCGATGTTGAAGGCGAAGACGGTGTCTGGTTTCTTGCCGTCGCTGAAGAGGACGAGCTTGCTGTTGAGGACGAGGGTCGCCCCGGAGATGTCCGTGAAATTGAGGCTCCCGGCCTTGATGGTCTGCTGGGTGACGGTGGTCGGGGGTGTGACGCCTCCCGCCGGGGTGTTGCCGCCCCGGGGGAGGAAGAAGTAGATGGAGACCAGCATGGCGATGATGGGCGCCACGATGCGGCTCAGGGCGTTGACCAGCGTGGCGCCCATCTTGGACTCTTTCTTCTTCTTTTTCTTCTTCTTGTCCTTTTTTTCCTCGTCCTCGTCCTTCAGCTTTTCCTTGGGTTTAACCGGCGGTTGAGGGGTGGGCCTCGGGGCCACGCCCATCTGCATGAGTTGATCCAGGTCGACGGAGACCGTAGCCTCACGCTTTTCCTGAGGGTTCCGGAAGGTGGACACCACCTGGCCGAAACGGATCTTGAAGCCGTGGGTCAAGGGGCAGGCCTTGTCGGTGACCGGCTGGTCGTTGACGAAGGTCCCGTTCTTGCTGCCGAGGTCGACGATCTCGAACTGGTCTCCCACCGCCCGGATCTCGGCGTGGGACGTGCTCACCGTGGGGTGGTTGATCACCACCGGGTTGTGGGCGCCCTTGCCGATCCCGACGGGGAGTTGGGCAAGGGGGTACTCGATGTGCTCGCCCGTGGGCATCACCACCACCAGGAGGGGGACCTTGGCGCTCCCCGTGGGCTCCGGCGCGGGCGCCGGGTACAGCGGCGCCCCGTGAGGGGGGGCGCCGAAGCCGGGGGGCGGCATCAGGGGCGGCGGCCCCTGGGGGGGCATCGGG
>JAGNHB010000099.1 GCA_018001935.1 Acidobacteriota bacterium | reverse complement strand
CCACGTGGCTCGCCCAACAGGCCGCCCGGGACTTCCGCACCGCCGCCCACGTCGGCATCCCTTCCCCCTCG
Organism: Acidobacteriota bacterium; assembly: GCA_018001935.1. Lineage (NCBI taxonomy): Bacteria > Pseudomonadati > Acidobacteriota > Acidobacteriota bacterium. The sequence goes on along the minus strand of JAGNHB010000099.1, from coordinate 11,133 downwards.
GCCTCCGCCGCGTCCGCTTCCACCCGGCCGCATTCCTCCGTCCCGGAAACCGGCGAACCCGGATGCCACTCCTCTTCCGTTTGGCTAAGCCGGGCCTCGCCGAAATCCACCCCGGCGTTCTCGGAAAAATCACCGCCCCATGCCGCCCCCGACATCGCCCTGACCTTCATCGTCCCGTCATTCATGAAGCACCTCCTCTCGAAGATGCCTCATCCTCCCCCAACCCTCCCCCTCTTTCCAGATGGGGTTTATTAAGCGCTTACCGATCTCTGGTAAAATACCCCTGGACACTTTCGGGATTACAGGGCGGGAATCAACACTCTGGAAGGGGTGAAGCAGTGGAAATACTACCCGCTGAAAATCGACGGGGTTTTCTATGCCATGGAGGGCAAGATCTGGGTGCTTTTCCGATAGTTGTTGGACTAAACCGCCCCGGGGGCGGTAGCCTGGAGGTCGTGGGACACGACCTTTCGACAGGAAGCCAAATGATCAAGCGGTCATCAGGAACCGGCATGTAAGACCTTTGTTTGAGCCATCACCCGGAGGGTGATGGTACTTGTTGCGGTGCCGTCAACCGTGATCGTTCTCTCAAGCAGACCGGCGGGGACAAGTCGCGCTGGCGGCCGCCCCGGAAACGCGCGACCCGGTGAAGCCGCCGGCCATCTCGGCGGCGGCCAGGAGCAAGAAAGCGTGGAGGGTGACGGAAGACGGCCTGCCCGTGCACAGTTTCCGCTCTGTTGAAAGCCATGGCCCCCCGCTGCCGGATCCTCTGTCGGCTGAAGACCAGGAAGGAGGACGTCATCTTTGAGCGAATCACATCCATGACGCCGTTGCAGAAGCGGGCCCACGACCTGCTGGCGACCATCGGCCGTTCCCGGTAGCCGCCGGTCTCGTCTTGGCAATTCCCCTTTACTAATAATGGTTTGTGTCGTTCAAAGGAAAAAACTTCGGTTTAAATAGGAACACGATACGCCCTCGACCCCGAAGGGGTCGAACGTGAATAGAAAAGGTGACAAGCGATCGACCCGACCCCGAAGGGGTCGAATGTGCGGAGAGGGTGATTCAAATTCGACCCCTTCGGGGTCGGGCGGTGGGGAGGGGCACTCCTCTATTCAAATTCGACCCCTTCGGGGTCGGGCGGTGGGGAGGGGCACTCCTCTATTCACATTCGACCCTTTCGGGGTCGGGGGGAGCGGCGACGTGCCCCGTCGCGCCGCTCTGGCAGCCGGCGCGGCGCGGTGAAAGCGGCGCTCCGGGAGCCTGCGCGCCGCACTCCCCGACACGCCGCGCTTGTGACGGACTTCAGCGGGAAAGGAGGCCGGGATGGCGGTTTACCGGGACATCGGGCTGGCGTCGCGGGTGGCGGCGCCGGACCCGGAATTCCGCGTGGGGACGCAGTGGCTGGTGTTGATCGCGGTGGGGGACTACCGGGAGTGGGACCCGCTGCGGAAACCGTTTCGGGCCGCCGAGGAGATCCGGGCCATCCTGGAGTCGCGCTACCACGTCGATCGGGTGGAGAGGCTCTACGACCGGCAGGCCGACAAGGCGGGGATCATGGCGTTGTTCAACTGTCTACAAAAGGACGTGGGGGTGCACGACTCGCTTCACCCCCAAAGCAAAAGGCCTTCCCGGGCGGGAAGGCCTCTTTTCTTGTATCTGGTGCCGAAGGCGGGACTTGAACCCGCACGCCCCGTAGAGCACCACCCCCTCAAGATGGCGTGTCTGCCAATTCCACCACTTCGGCGTTCCATTCAAAACACAATCGATGCAAAGAGCATTCAAGCGGTCGTCGGGGACTCCCCGTCAAGTTTTAAGCGCGCGCTCCTCACGCCTTCGAACCGCTGACGGACCAATTATACGAAATACCCGGGCGAAGGCAAAGGGTTTTTTCGCCGGTGCGCACTCGGGAGGCCCTGGCCCGGGAAACCGGAAGGGAACCACGAACCACACGAACCGAACAAACCGAAAAAACCACACGAACCAAATGAACCGCACAAGCCAAACGAACCAAACGAAACACACGAAACAGACTAAACAAACGAGCCATCCGAACCACCCGAGCCGATCGAGCCATTCGAGCCGGCCGAACCACCTGAAAAGGGCCTGGAGGCCGGCACGATCAGGTCCGGAATGAAACCGTCAATCCTTGAAAGATCTGCCTCGCCGAAACACCGGGCCGCGGAAAGTTCTCCGAACCTGCTTCGCCGGGGCCGCGGGGAACTTTGGAGTCGAGCGCCGGAGCCTACTTCGCCGGGGCCCCGGGGAACTCCGGCGTCGCGCACCGGGGCTTACTTCGCCGGGGCCGCGGGGGCCGGGGCGGGCGCCGCGGGGGCGGCCGGGGCCGGGGCCCCGGGCTTGACCGGGGTCGCGCCGGGCTTGGCCGGGGCGGTGGAGGCCGGGGCGCCGGCGCCCTTGAACCCGCGCATCTTGGACGCGCCGCCGGTGCCGGACATGGTGATGGCCAGCGCCAGGGACGTCACCATGAAGATGACGGCGGCCCCCGTCGTCAGGCGGCTCAGGATGGTGGCCTGGCCGCGGGGCCCGAAGGTCTGCTGGGAGCCCATCCCGCCGAAGGCGCCCGCCAGGTCGGCGCTCTTGCCGGCCTGCAGCAGGATGGCCAGGATCAGGATCAGGCAGCAGATGATGTGGATGATCAAAAACAGGGTCGCCATGCGTCTCTCGCCTCGTCAGAAATTCACGATCTTGAGAAAATCCCCCGCCTTCAGGCTCGCCCCGCCCACCAGGGCGCCGTCGATGTCGTCCTGCGCCATGAGTTGGGAGATGTTCTCGGGCTTGACGCTCCCGCCGTAGAGGATCCGCATCCCCTCGGCGACGTCGGGAGCGCAACGTTCCGCCAGGGTCCGCCGGATGAACACGTGCATTTCCTCGGCCTGTTCCGGCGTGGCGGTCCGGCCTGTCCCAATGGCCCAGACCGGTTCGTAAGCGATGATCATACGAAACGCCTCGTCCTTTGTCAAGCCCTGAAATCCGAGGGCCACCTGATTTTCGACCACCGTGAACAGGTCGCCCCGGTCGCGCTCCTCCAGGGTCTCCCCCACGCAGAGGATGGGGACGAGGCCTTTTCGGACGGCCTTGAGGACTTTTTTGTTGACGGTCCCGTCGGTTTCGCCGAAGACGTGGCGCCGCTCCGAGTGGCCCAGGATGACGTGGGTGACGCCGGCGGAGAGCAGCATGACCGGGGAGACCTCGCCGGTGAAGGCCCCGGTGTCCTCGTGGTGCATGTTCTGGGCGCCCAGCAGGACGCCGGTCCCCGCCAGGGCGGTGGAGACCGCTTGCAGCGAGGTGAAGGGGGGGGCTACGAGGACCTCGCGGTCGGTCAGGCCGTTCGACCCCGCGGCCACGGCCCGGGCGAGTTCCACGGACTCGGGGATGGTGGTGTGCATCTTCCAGTTGCCGGCGAGCAGCGGTTTTCGTTTCATGGGGAACTCCTTGTTTGAACCACGAAATACACGAAATACACGAAAGGGGAAAGAACCAGAAACCACACGAACCATACGAACCACACGGACGAAGAAAGCGGAGGATGGAATTCAGAATTCAGAATTCAGAATCCAGAATTTGGAAGTCAGGAGCGGGGAGACAGCAGCCAGAGTCTGGAGGCCCGAGACCGGGGAGGGCTTCGGCAGGTCCAGGGGAATCGGAAGCGCGTCTTTCCCGTGCCTCCGTGCCTTGGTGAGAGGAAATCCGAAAGGATTTCTCACGGAGGCACAGAGGCACAGAGGGGACGCAGACAGGGAAGAGTGCCCTCACCCGGGAAGTCATCGTCGCCCCGCAACCGGCCGCCGGTTCGGAGCTTCGCTCCCGATTTTTGCGCATGTTGCCAAAGATCGGTTCAGGACTCCGGACCTGACAGCCTAAACACCTACAGCCCAACCCGGATAAACCGGAGAGAAACCACGGATGAACACGGATGGACACGGATCATCCGGACGCTCCAGAAAAAAAACAGGCGGTCTTTACCTCTCGCAAAGGCGCAAAGACGCCAAGCCTCGCAAAGCCGGAACCGGAAAAGGGGGATTCCTTTGCGAGGCTTGGCGTCCGGACGTCTTTGCGAGAGACCGGATACGTCGATTCCGGAACCGGATCAGCACAAGTGGGGCATTTTAACCCCGTGGCATGCCGGACGACGCGGCCGGGATTCCCTCCTCCGTCCCCGCATCGGGTTTCCCCGCTCTGAAAGCGGTGGGAGCCCACCGATGATCTCAAATCTTGCTCATTTTGCCAAAGATCTTACTTCGTAGAGACTAAATGGCTCTCCTCAGACATCCGTCAGGGCCGCGACGCCGGGGAGGACCTTGCCTTCCATGAACTCCAGGGAGGCGCCGCCGCCGGTGGAGATGTGGGTCATCTTCTCCGCCACGCCGACCGCCTGGACGGCCGCCGCCGTGTCGCCGCCGCCCACCACCGTGACGGCGCCGGAGGCGGCCAGCGCCTCGCCGACCCGCCGGGTGCCGGCCACGAAGGGTCTCATCTCGAAGACGCCCATGGGGCCGTTCCAGACCACGGTCTTCGCGCCCGCGACCACCTCCGCGTACTCCTCGGCGGTGGCGGGGCCGATGTCGAGGCCCATCCACCCGCCCGGGATCTCCTCGCCGGGCGAGACGATCCGGGTGGGTGCATCCTCGGCCAGGGCTTCGGCGATGACGTGGTCCTTCGGGAGGAGCAGCTTGACGCCCTTCTCCACGGCCAGGGCCAGCAGTTCCTTCGCCAGTTCGACCTTGTCCTCCTCCACCAGGGACTTCCCGGTGGCGTGACCCTGGGCGCGGAGGAAGGTGTAGGCCATGCCGCCGCCCACGAGGAGAACGTCCACCTTGGTGAGCAGGTTGCGGATCACCTCGATCTTGTCGGAGACCTTGGCGCCGCCCAGGATGGCCACGAAGGGCTTCTCCGGGGCCTCCATGGCCTTGCCCAACCACTCGATCTCCTTCTCCATCAGGAGCCCGGCCCCGCTGGCCTTCACGTGGCGGGTGATCCCCTCGGTGGAGGCGTGGGCGCGGTGGGCGGTCCCGAAGGCGTCGTTGACGTAGACGTCGGCCAGCTCCGCCAGCTGGGCGGCGAAGCCGGGGTCGTTCTTCTCCTCCTCCTTGTGGAAGCGGAGGTTCTCGAGGAGCAGCACCTCGCCGGGCTTGAGGGAGTCCACCATCAGCTCGACGGAGAACCCGACGCAGTCGTCGGCGCAGGGGACCTGCCGGCCCAGGAGCCGGGCGAGGACGTCCGCCACGGGCCGGAGGCTGTACTCGGGCTCGGGGGCGCCCTTGGGGCGGCCCAGGTGCGAGGCCAGCACCAGCTTCGCCCCCTTTTCCATCGCCAATTGGATGGTGGGCAGGGTGGCGCGGACGCGGGTGTCGTCCTTCACCTTCCCCTCCTTGACGGGGACGTTGAAGTCCACCCGCATGAAGACGCGCTTGCCCTTGAGGTCCATGTCCCGGATGGAGAGTTTCTTCATGGCCCCTCCCCGCTCACAGGAACTTGACCAGGTCGGCCACGCGGCAGGAGTACCCCCACTCGTTGTCGTACCAGGCCAGGACCTTCACCATGCTCCCGATCACGGCGGTGTATCCCGAGTCGAGGATGGAGCTGTGAGGGTTCATCATGAAGTCGGAGGAGACGAGGGGCTCGTCGAGGTACTGGAGGTAGCCCTTGAGCGGTCCCTCGGCGGCGGCCTTCATGGCGGCGTTGACCTCGGCGGCCGTGGGGACCTTCTCCACCTGGGCCACGAAGTCCACCACCGACACGTTGGGCGTGGGCACGCGAAGGGCGATGCCGTCCACCTTCCCCTTCAGCTCGGGGATGGCCAGGGCGATGGCCTTGGCCGCTCCCGTGGTGGTGGGGATGATGTTCTGGGCCGCGGCGCGGGCGCGGCGGAGGTCCTTGTGGGGCAGGTCGAGGACCCGCTGGTCGTTGGTGTAGGAGTGGATGGTGGTCATGAAGCCGTTGACGATCCGGTAGTGGTCGTGGAGCACCTTGGCGACGGGGGCCAGGCAGTTGGTGGTGCAGGAGGCGTTGGAGACCACGTGGTGCTTCTCCCGGTCGTAGGCCGCGTCGTTGACGCCCAGGACCAGGGTCAGGTCGGGCTCGGTGGCGGGGGCCGTGATGACGACCTTTTTCACCGACCCCTTCAGGTGCGGGGCGGCGTCGGAGCGCTTGGTGAACTTGCCGGTGGACTCGATGACCACGTCCACGCCGTGGGCCTCCCACGGGATGGCGGCGGGTTCCTTGACGGCGTAGATCTTGATGAACCGGCCGTTGACCACGATGCCGTCTTCCTTGACGCTCACGTCGCCGGGGAAGGTGCGCATGGTGGTGTCGTACTTGAGAAGGTGGGCCAGCGTTTTCGCATCGGTGATGTCGTTGATGGCGACGATCTCGACCCCGGGGTCTCCCGCGGTGATGCGCGCCACGGCACGCCCGATCCGCCCAAATCCGTTGATTCCGACTTTCACTGCCATGGTAACCTCCAATATTGAACCTGAAGTTCGGTTTCGCTCACGAAGCGCCTAGCATAGCAACATCCGGCGGGCGATTCAAGGGGGATGACCCGCGGACGGGGCCCAAAAATCACCGCGCGAATCCCGCGAAGTCCTCAACCGGACAAACCGGAGAAGGGACCACGAAATACATGGAATACCCGAAAGGGAATCGAAGCACGAACCCCACGAAAGTGACGACCGGCTGGCCGGAACGCCGCCGCCAAAGCGCCTGAACAACCGGCGGCGGGAAGGGCCCCCCCGACACAAAAGCGCGGGAGGTCGTCAAGACCTCCCGCGTCCTTGTGGAACGGGTCGGACCTATTCGAAGCGGATCGTCACCACGCCCCGGACGGCGATGCGGGCGCCGCCCTCCTGGGTGGGCATGAACTTCCACTTCATGACGGTGGCCTCGGCGTCCCGGGCCCGGTTGGGCTTGGCGGCCTTGTCGGCCGGGTTGGCGACGGCGCTGATGACGTTCCCGTAGGGGTCCACCATCACGTTCACGCGGATCTCCACCATCTTCTTGCCGGGCTTGCGCGGCGGCGGGGTGAACTTCTGGAGCAGTTTCCCCATCAGTTCGGTTTCGCTCAGCACCTTCGGCGCGGCGGCGACCGGCGGCTGGACGGGGCGCGGCGGCGGGGGGACATCCTCGATGTGGGCGGTGACCCCCTTCCCGTCGTCGTGGGCGACGATGCCGGGCCGGGACCCCGGTTGAGACCCGGCGGTTGTCGCGGGGATCAGGCCGATGTCCTCCGGTTGACCGGGTCGGGCCGGCCGGCGGACGGCGCCCGCGGTGGTTCCCGGAACGGTTCCCGGGGAAGTGGCCGCCGGCCCGCCGGGGGTGGTGGCATCGACCGGGGACGCCGTCCCGGTTTCCCAGCCCGCCTCGGTGTAGGGGGCCGTCTCGCTGGACACCGCCGGGAACTGGCCCGGGTCCGAAGGACCGGCGACCGGGGTCGTGGTGGACGTGACCGAGGCGGCGGGGGGGGTGGAGGCCGCCTGGCGGTCCTTCATCACGAAGTAGACCGCGACCACCCCCCCGGCGACGACGATGGGCAGCAGGATGAAGAGCACCAGCAGGCCCTTCTTGCTCCCCTTCGGCCGCGCCGCCGGCGGGGGCGCCTGGGTGTCGTAGTAGGGTTGGGCCTCCATGGGGCCCTCCGCGCCCGCCATGCCCTCCGGGCCCTGGTCCATCGGGCCGGGGCCGCCATACCCCGGGGGCGGGTAGGACGGGGGCGCGTACTCGGTGGGGGCGCCCGCATCCGGAGGCGGGTAGGAGGGCGGGACGTACTGGGTCGGGGCGCCCGCGTCCGGGTAGGCTTCCGGCGGCGCCGGGGGGCGGCCCGGGTCCGGCACGCCGCACTCGACCGTCTTGTCGGAACCGGAAGCCGGGGCCCAATCGGACTGGGTCGGGACCGAGTCCGTCATGACCGTCGGGGAGTCCGACAGCATCGCCCCGCAGATGTCGCAGGACCCGGCGCCTTCCTTCAGCGGGGCCCCGCAGTGGATGCAGAAATTCATATCGACCTCCTCCTTGCCGGATATCTTCACGCGGCGGCGTCAGCCGTCCAGCGCGATCTTGTCGAGGTACGCCGGGGCGCAGGTCTCCCAGCCGAGGCGGCGGGCGACCTCGTCGGCGAGGGATTGGGCCACGCGTTCCTCCCCGTGGACGACGAAGGTTTTGCGGGGAGGGGTCCGAAAGTGGGACAGCCACTGGAAGATCTCGTCCCGGTCGGCGTGGGCGCTCATGGATTCCATGGTCACCACCTCGGCCCGGATCGGCACGTGCTGGCCGTGGATCTTCACCTCGCGCGCGCCGCCCTGGATGGTCCGCCCCCGGGTCCCCTCGGCCTGGTAGCCGACGAAGACCACGGCGTTGCGCGGGTTGGGCAGGTGGAGCTTGAGGTGGTGGAGGATCCGCCCCGCCTCGCACATGCCGCTGGCGGAGACGATGATGGCGGGCTCCCGGATATCGTTGATGGCCATGGAGTCCCGGACGGACGAGGTGATTCTCAGGTTGTGGCAGAGAATGGGATTGTTCGGGGACGCTTCCGGGCACTGCATCTCGAAGCGCTGGTCCTGCATGTAGTTGAGGAAGATCTTCGTGGCGTTGATGGCCAGGGGGCTGTCCAGGAAGACCGGGATCGCGGGGATCCGGTCGGTGTCCTGCAGGAGGTGGATCAGCGCCAGGATCTCCTGGGTCCTCCCCACGGCGAAGCTGGGGATCACCACCACCCCGCCCCGTCGGCTGACGCGGCGGACGGTGTCCTCCAGGACTTCCTTCGCGTCGCTGTCCTCGTGGACGCGGTCGCCGTAGGTCGACTCCATCACCAGGTAGTCCGCCGCGTCCACCGAGGTGGGGTCGGGGAGGTTGTGCTCGCCGTAGCGGCCGAGGTCGCCGGTGAAGAGGAGAGAGAAGGTGGTTTCGTCCTCGCGGCGCAGGGTGAAGCGGGCCATGGCCGACCCCAGGATGTGTCCGGCGTCGAGGAACTCGAAGGCGATGTTCTTGTTGAGGGCCCGGGTCTCGCCGTAGGGCACCGTCCGGAAAGCCCCCAGCGCCCGCTCGGCGTCCGCCTGGGTGTACAGGGGCATGGCCGGGGCGTGCTTGGAGAAGCCTTCCTTGTTGGCGTACCGCGCGTCTTCCTCCTGGATGTGGGCCGAGTCGGGCAGCATGATCTCGCACAGGTCCGTGGTGGAGGGCGTCGCGTAGATGGACCCGGAGAAGCCGACCCGGCAGAGGCGGGGCAGAAAGCCCGAGTGGTCCAGGTGGGCGTGGGAGAGGACCACGTCGTCCACGTAACCGGGGGGAAGGGGAAAGGGTTCCCAGTTCTTGAGCCGCCACTCCTTCAGCCCCTGGAACAGGCCGCAGTCCAGCATGACGACCTTGCCCCGGTGGGACACCACGTGGCGGGACCCCGTGACCGTCCGGGCCGCGCCAAGGAACTGGATGGTCGTGCTCATCGGGCCTCCTCGGGATAATCTCGGCGGTCAAACGCCGGCGGGGCTGTTCAGAGCGGGTGCTTTTCCGCCAGGCTCCGCAGGTCCCCCTCCAGGCTCTTCAGGCGGGTCTCCCCGAGGAGTTCCCGCACGGCCTTGAGGAACGAGTGGAGGATCTCGATCAGGATGTCCCCCACGTATTTGGATTTCTTCGGGATGTCCATGGCCATCAGGTTCAGTTCCATCAGGTCCAGGTCCAGCCGGCCCTCGGCGGAGAACTCGACGTTGTGGAGGAGGGCCTGTTCCCGCTGGCGGACCTCGTTGTAGTAGTTCCGGAGGATGGTCTCGGTGATGGGGCCCGCCTCGGCGTTGAGCGTCTTCCGGATGAAGCCGAACAGGGAGTTGTAGAGGGTGAACGCCCGGGTGATCCGCTCCGAGTCCCGCACGTCCACCGCTTCCAGGCTGAAGTGCTGGGACTTCCGGATCCGGAGCAGGTCGGCGGTGACAAAGGCCGCCAGGAGGCGCGCCGTCTCGTAGTTGGACAGGAGGCTGTAGTGGAGGACCTCCCGGACGGTCTGGTTCTGGGCGTAGTTGAGGATGTCCATCTCCCGGTCGGAGAGTTCGATCTCCATCATCTTGATCTCGTACTCCGGGGAGGCGTCCAGGATGGTCTCGAGCGGGCCGATCACCTTCTGGATCACGGACCAGTCGTTGATGAGGAGCACCCCCTCGATGATCAGGGCGGTGGAGCTGATGTTGAGCTTGATGGTTTCCTTCGACCCCTCGAAGCGCTCGAAGTTGAAGGTCCCCTCGGACCAGGAGAAGACGGAGAAGATGATCTCCTTGATCTGCCGGTGCACGGCCTCGATCAGTTGCTGGGTGTTGATCAGGCCGTTCTGGAGAAGGATCTGCCCGTGCCGCAGGCCCGGCCGGATCAGCTTGGCGGTTTCCAAATACTGTTCCAGGGAGATGGTCCCCTTGCGGAAGAGGACTTCCCCCAGCGTGTCCCGCTTCTGGTTCGAGTAGGCGAACACGATGCTCCCCGCCTCGAAGAGGATCCGCTTCTTGACGTTGAAAAGCTGCAGCGTGAGGATGCCGGTCTCGTGACTGATGCAGATGGAATGCAGGATTTCCGGAAGCGTGGTGACTCTCAAACTCCCCTGAAGCAACATCACCCTTCTCCGTTAAGGTTCTCGTGCCTCATTCTAGCATCGGCGGCCGGAAAACGAGTGCGAAAAATCACTGCCGGCCGATTTTTACCGCGGCACAGACCCCGGAATTCCCGGAGATGACCGCAGAATACGTAAAGAAGGTGTGAAAAGTGTGAAAGGTGTGAAAGGTGGGAATGGCGGGGAAGGGCGGAGAAGGGTTGGCAGGGCGGGGAAGGGCGGGAAGGGGTCGAAACCGTCCAACCCATTGGCATAGGCCATCGGCGTGCCGTGCAGGTTTCCCGACGTGGTGGTGGCGACGGTGTGAAAATCGCTGTGCGCGTCCAGCCAGATCACGAACTGCGCGCGGCCCTGCGCGGCGGCATGCGCAGCGACCCCTGCGACGGTGCCCAAAGCCAGCGAATGATCGCCCCCCATGATAATCGGCATGCCATGCGGCAGGGCGTCCTGGGTGGCCTGGCGCAGGGCGCCGGTCCAGGCGATCGTTTCGGGCAGGTGATGGACGGCGGGGTTGGCGCAGCGGTGGTCGCCCAGGG
>JAGNHB010000098.1 GCA_018001935.1 Acidobacteriota bacterium | reverse complement strand
ACTTTACCGCCGCTTTTGCTCTATCACCCCCCTCGCACAAGAATGCCGGCTGTCTCTGAAACGCTTCAAAACCTCTCACCGCGCCCCTTTTGGCCCTGCTTGTCCTCATGATGCGAAACCGCTGCCCCACCCTCCTCCTGCTTGTATTCCCCCGGGGAGTCTGCTACAGTGGCGCCATGCATCGGCGGGCCGGCCGGGAAACCACCACGGGACGGCCCTCCATGGAGATTTTCGATGATCGCTTACCTGAAGGGGAACGTCCGGGACCGGAAACCGGAATCGGTGATCCTGGACGTGTACGGCGTCGGCTATTTCCTGCAAGTCCCCCTCTCCACCTTCTACGCGCTGGCGCCGGAGGGGGGGGAGCAGGCCCTGCGGGTCCACACCCATGTCCGGGAGGACCAGATCACCCTCTTCGGCTTCGGGACCGAAACGGAGCTGGAGTTGTTCCGCGCCCTCATCTCCGTGCCCGGCCTGGGCCCGAAGACGGCCCTGGCCGCCCTGTCGGGCATGGACGCGGAGACCCTGGTCCGCTGCGTGGCGCTGGGCGACGTCAAGCGCCTCTGCAAGGTCCCCGGGATCGGGAAGAAGACCGCCGAGCGACTGGTGATGGAGCTGAAGGACAAGGTGGCGAAGCTCGCGGGCCTGTCGGCGCCGGCCGCCGCCGCAACCCCCGCCCCGGCGACGCCCCTCTCCGACGACCTGGTCTCGGCCATGGTCAATCTGGGCTACCCGCGCGCCGAAGCCGAGCGGGCGGTGGCCGCCGCACTCGCCGACAGCCCCGGAGCGCCCTTCGAGGCCCTGCTGAAGGCCACCCTGCGGCGGTTGATGGCGAAATGAGCCCCCCGGGCCGCGGCCGGAAGAGACCACGGATGCACACGGATGGACACGGATGACGAGTGAGCCGATATGAAGCCCCCCAACCCCGTTCTCGACCCGCACCTCACCGACGACGACCCCATCGAGGGGCAGCTCCGCCCGCGCCGCCTCACGGAGTACATCGGCCAGCGCAAGGTGGTGGAGAACGTCACGGTGGCCATTCAGGCCGCCCGGGCCCGCCGGGAGGCCCTCGACCACGTCCTCCTCTACGGGCCGCCCGGGCTCGGGAAAACCACCCTGGCGGGGGTGATCGCCGCGGAGCTGGGCGTCAACATCCAGACCACCTCCGGGCCGGTCATCGACAAGCGGGGAACCCTGGCCGCGCTCCTGACCAACCTCCAGCCCAACGACGTCCTCTTCATCGACGAGATTCACCGCCTCCAGCCGGCCATCGAGGAGATCCTCTACCCGGCCATGGAGGACTTCACCCTGGACATCGTCATCGGCGAAGGCCCCTCGGCCCGCTCCGTCTGCCTGACGCTTCCCCCCTTCACCCTCGTGGGGGCCACCACGCGCCTGGGCCTGCTCACCTCCCCCCTCCGGGGACGCTTCGGGATCGTCCACCGGCTGGAGTTCTACCCCGAGGCCGACCTGGAGGTCATCGTCCGGAACTCCGCCCGGATCCTGTCCGTCGAGGCCGACGCCGACGGCGTCCGCGAGATTGCCCGGCGTTCCCGGGGGACCCCCCGCATCGCCAACCGGCTCCTGAAGCGCGTGCGGGACTTCGCCCAGGTCCGCTCCCACGGCGCCATCGACGCCGCCAACGCCGCCGAGGCCTTCCGCCTCCTGGACGTGGACGAGAATGGCATGGACGACATGACCCGGGAACTCCTCTCCACCCTCGTGGACAAGTTTTCCGGCGGCCCCGTGGGGCTGAACACCCTGGCCGCCGCCACCGGCGAAGAGCCCGACACCATCGAGGACATCTACGAACCCTTCCTCATCCAGTGCGGCTTCCTCGACCGGACGCCCCGCGGCCGCGTGGCCACGCCGGAAGCCTACCGGTACCTGAAGCGCCCCGTCCCCGAGCGCTGGGGAGGCGGGCAGGCAAGGCTGTTCTAGGGGATTAGGCTGTAGGCTGTAGGCTGTAGGCTGTAGGTCCGGAGGTAATCCCATCGGGGTCGGTATCGGTATCGGGGTCGGCATCGGAATCGGGGCCGGCAGGGGAATCGGTATCGCGGCCGGCCGCGGGGTCGCCGTTGGAGTTTGGCCTCCGGTTGACCTTCCCCCGGGCCCCTCAACTCCGGCCCCTGCCTTCGGGCGATTGCGTCCGGGCTCCCTGACGGCGGCCGCGAGACCAATCCGGACGCGAGACCGACAGCGATAGCGACTGCGATTCCGACTGCGATTGTGACTGCGATTGCGATACCGATTCCGATACCGATACCGATTCCGAACCCGAGGGAAAAACTCCGGACCTACAGCCTACAGCCTATAGCCTACAGCCTTTACCTTCTGCGAGGGACCATGAGCGACAGCACCGTCTACATCCTCGACACCCTGAGCCAGGTGTTCCGCGCCTACTACGCCATCCAGGGCGACTTCACGGCGCCGGACGGGACCCCCGTCAAGGCGGTCTTCGGCTTTGTCCACATGCTCCGGAAGCTGATGGAAACCCGCAAGCCCGCCTACTTCGTCGCGGCGGCCGACCCCGGCGGCCCGACCCTCCGGCACCGGAAGGCGGCCGCCTACAAGGCCAACCGGAAACCGGTCCCCGAGGACCTCAAGGCCCAGGTCCCCCTGGTGTTCGACGTGCTGGGGGCTTTCGGTATCCCGGTGCTGGTCGTGGAGGGCTTCGAGGCCGACGACGTCATCGCCCGGCTGGTCCGGGAGGCCCGGGCGAACGGGCGGGAGGCGGTGGTGCTCTCCTCCGACAAGGACCTCTTCCAGTTGGTGGGGGACGGGGTCACCGTGGCCGACACCCGGGCCGATGTCACCTACGGCCCGGAGGAGGTAAAGGCAAAGTTCGGCGTGCCCCCCGAGCGGATCACCGATTACCTCGCCCTCACCGGCGACGCCTCGGACAACATCCCGGGGGCGCCCGGCATCGGGCCCAAAACCGCGGTGGCCCTTCTCGAGCAGTTCGGCTCCCTGGACGCCTGCCTCGACCGGCTGGAGGAGGTCAAGTCCGAGCGGATCCGGGGGATCCTCCGGGAGAACCGGCAGCGGGTCCTCGACTCCCGGGAACTGGCCACCCTGATGCCGGACCTGCCCCTCGACTGGGGCTGGGCCGACCTGCGACCGTTCCGCCCCGACTGGGAACGGGTGCACCATTTGGCGCTGCACTACGGTTTCCGTTCGCTCCTGGGCTGGATCGCCGCCCAGCGTAGCGCGGGAGCCCCCGCCGAACCCGACGTTCCTCCGCCCCCCCCGCCCCCGTCGGGAGGGGCGGAAGGCGTCCCGGGCCGTGCGCCCCTCCCTCCCCCGGGAGGGCTCCTGGACGGGATCCCCCCCGAGGACGGCCTCGGTGTCGGGCCCGCACCCCGAGGGGTTGACGCGGGTCCGCCCCCCCGGGGCCTCTCCGTCAAACCGCTCCCCGGGAGCGTGGACATCATCCCCCAGCCCCGGGGCGCGATGACCGACATCCGGTCCGCCTTGGAGAGCGGGACCCCGCTCGCCGTTTCACTGACGGGCCCCGGCGTCTTCTGCTTTCACCCCGAGGGATCCGGCCGAGCCTGCCTGGCCGAGGGGCTGGACGCCGACGCGATGGTCGCCGCCGTCCTGGGGGGGAAGGGCCCCCTCCGGGTCTGCGGTCTCAAGGCCGTCTGCCGCCGCGACCCCCGGTGGGAGGGCGTCGTGGACCGGGTGGAGGACGTCTCGCTGATGCACTACCTCGTCTTCCCCCACGTGGAGGACCACACCCTCCCCCGCATCGCCCTGGACGTCGCCGGCCTCGAACTCCCCCCCGACCCGCCGGAGGGCGAGGCGGGCGGCCTCCTCGCCGCCGCCGACGACACCCCGGAGAACGCGGCCCGCCGCGCCGCCGCCCTCCACCCCTGCGCCCGGGCCCTTTCCGGCCGGCTCGCCGCCCTCGGCCTCGACGACCTCTACCGGGGGCTCGAGCTGCCCCTGGTCCCCATCCTCGCGCGAATGGAGCGGGCGGGGGTCCTCCTCGACCTCCCCTGGCTGCGGACGCTCTCCGGGCGCATGGCGTCCCGCCTGGCGGAACACGAGCGGAACATCCACGGGCTGGCGGGGGAGGTCTTCAACGTCAACTCGCCCGTCCAGCTCGGCTACATCCTCTTCGACAAGCTGGGGATTCACCCGCCGGGCCGGCTGAAACGGACGAAGAAGACGGGCCGCTACGCCACCGGGGCGGAGGTGCTGGAACAGCTGGCGCCCCTCCACCCCCTCCCGGCGGCGATCCTGGAGCACCGCCGGCTGGCCAAGCTCAAGAGCACCTACGTGGACGTGCTTCCCCGGCTCGCGGACCCGCGGACCGGGCGGGTCCACACCACCTTCCGGCAGGACGTGGCCTCCACGGGCCGCCTCTCCAGCGCCAACCCGAACCTGCAGAACATCCCCATCCGGACCGAGGAGGGCCGGGAGATCCGCAAGGCTTTCGTGGCCCCCGAGGGGTCGGTGCTGCTCTGCGCCGACTACTCCCAGGTGGAACTCCGCATCGTCGCCCACCTCAGCGGCGACGCGGGGCTCGCGGAGGCCTTCCGCCGCGACGAGGACATCCACACCAGCACGGCGAAGGCCGTCTTCGGAAGCCGTTACGCGGAGTCGCCGAAGGAGTTCCGCCGCCGGGCGAAAGCAATAAACTACGGGATCCTCTACGGGCAATCGGAATTCGGGCTTTCCGGCGGGCTCGCCATCTCCCGGGGCGAGGCGAAGGAGATCATCGAGGCCTACTTCCGGACCTTCCCCGGCGTGAAACGCTGGGTTCAGGACAACCTGGAGAGGGCCCGAACGGAGGGCGCCGTCCGGACGCTGTTCGGCCGGGTCCGCCCCATGCCGGAGCTGGAGTCGTCCAACGGGATGGTCCGTCAGGCGGGGGAGCGCGTCGCCACCAACGCCCCGGTCCAGGGCACCGCGGCCGACATCATGAAACGGGCCATGCTCCGCCTCGACCGGGCGCTCGCCGACGGCGGTTTCCAGTCCCGCCCCCTCCTCCAGGTCCACGACGAACTGGTGCTGGAATGCCCGGTGGGAGAGCTTCCCGTAATGAGAGGCATTCTCAGATCCGCCATGGAAGGGGCCGCGGAGCTTGCCGTTCCTCTCGTGGCCGATGTTTCCGAGGGTCACAGCTGGTTCGACGCGAAGGCCTGATTGTGATCCGGGTCACACGAAAGAAAAAATTTGAAAAAAGCGTATTGACAGCGAAAAAAACTCTTGACACGACCGCCCTGCCCGAATACGATCGGCCCTAATTTATCAAATCTCTCTAAGGAGGCTTCGTATGCGTCGTTTTTGGGTTGTGTTGGTTGCGTTGCTCGCGCTGGCTATGCTTGGGGGGCAGATGCTGGCGGCCGACAAGGGACAGGACAAGCAGTTCACGCAGGAACAGAAAGAGCTGTTTGCCCGCCTGCCCGAAGTGAACCAGATCACGTTGGACCAGCGGGGCGTGCCGGACTTCATCATCGGCCGCCTGGGGACGCTGCGCTCCTTCGCCGAGGCGGACGCGGTCGAATTCATGCGTTCCATGTACCCGGCGTTCGGCGCGGCCGGCAACGAGGACCTGCGGGCCAAGAGCGGCCTCCGGGACGACCTCGGCCAGGTCCACCTGAAGTTCCAGCAGTATCTGCACGGGCTGCCCGTCGTCGGGGCCGAAATGATTCTCCACGCCGATGAAAGCACCGGCGAGGTGAGGGCCGTCAACGGGTCGTTCTACCCCAACACCGACGATTCCCTTCCGTCCCACGCCCAGATCCGCTACAACGAGGCGCTGGACATCGCCCTCGAGCAGACCGGCATCATCGGCGGCGAGATCATGGAGCGGCCCCGCCTGACCTACGTCATGGACGAGGGCAAGGTCTACCTGGCCTGGACCACCCGCGTGCTCTACAACGACCTCGAGACCGGCGCCCCGCGCATGGATCGAATCTTCGCCGACGCCGTCACCGGTGACCTTACCGCCCGGCACGGCATCATCAAGGAAGCCCTGAACCGCAAGGTCTACACCGCCAACCACGGCACCTCCACTCCGGGAACCCTCGTGATCTCCGAGGGCGGCTCTTCCTCCGATGTCGATGTGCAGACCTGCTACAATCATGTGGGAACCACCTACAACTACTACAAGGCCCGGTTCAACCGCGATTCCATCAACAACTCCGGCATGACCCTGATCGCCACCGTTCACTACAGCAACAGCTACGTGAACGCTTACTGGGACGGCTCCCAGTTCGTCTTCGGCGACGGCGACAACTCCCAGGCCAGCTCCCTGGCCCGCGACCTCGACGTGGTGGCCCACGAGTACACCCACGGCGTGACCGATTACACCGCCAACCTGACCTACTCCAACGAGTCCGGCGCCCTGAACGAGGCGATGTCCGACATTTTCGCCGTCAGCACGGAAGCCTACTCCGACGGCGCCGTCAGCGCCAACACCTGGAAGGTGGGCGAGGACTGCTGGACGCCCGCCACCTCCGGCGACGCCCTGCGCTACATGAACAACCCCACGGCCGACGGCCAGTCGTATGACTACTATCCCGAACGTTACACCGGAACCTCCGACTACGGCGGCGTGCATCTCAACTCCGGCATCGGCAACCTGGCCTACTACCTTCTCTGCCAGGGCGGCACGCACCCCCGCAGCAAGACCACCGTCCAGGTGACCGGCATCGGCATGTCCAAGGCCGAACAGATCGTCTACCGTGCCCTGACCACCTACATGACGGCCTCCACCAACTTCGCCGCGGCCCGGACCGCCTATGCTTCCGCCGCCACCGACCTTTACGGCGCCTCTTCCAACGAAGTCACCCAGTCCAACAACGCCTGGGCCGCCGTGGGCGTGGGCAGCGGCACCACCCCGCCGGCCACCGTGGTCACCCTGACCAACGGCCAGACGGTGTCCAACCTCAGCGTCTCCGCGGGCGCGTACCTGAACTACAAGATCACGGTGCCTTCCGGCCAGACCTCCCTGGTGATCAAGACCACGGGCGGCACGGGCGACGCCGACCTCTACGCCAAGATCGGGTCCTCCCCGACCTCTTCCAGCTACACCTGGAACAGCGCGGGCAGCTCCGCCGCCGAAACCATCACCGTCAGCAACCCCACGGCCGGCGACTACTACATCAGCATCTACGGCTACTCCGCCGCCTCCGGTTTCTCCCTGAACGCCACCTACACCGGCGGCACCACGCCCCCGTCCGTCATCACGCTGACCAACGGCCAGACCGTCAGCGGCATCAGCGTGGCCAAGGGCGCCTACGCCAACTACAAGATCGCGGTCCCTGCCAGCCAGACTTCCTTGGTGGTCAAGACCACGGGCGGCACCGCCGACGCCGACCTCTACGTCAAGATCGGCTCCTCCCCCACCACCTCCAGCTACACCTGGAGCGGCACCGGCTCCACCTCCGTCGAGACCATCACCATCAGCAACCCGACGGCCGGTGACTACTACATCAGCATCTACGGCTACGCCGCGTCTTCCAGCATCTCCCTCAACGCCACCTACACCGCCGGGACCACGCCGCCTGCCGGCAACACCGAGACCGAGTCCAACGGCACCACCGGCACCGCCAACACCCTGACCACCGGCGCCGCCTGCACCGGGAAGATCTCGTCCAGCTCCGACATCGACTACTTCAAGATCAGCGTCGCGACCGGGAAGACGGTGGCCGTCAACCTGGTGGTCCCCTCCGGCAAGGACTACGACGTGAAGGTCTACAACTCCTCCAACACCCAGGTGGCCAGCGGCACCAACGGCGCCGGCACGGCCGAGAACGTCTCCTTCTCCAACAGCACCGGCTCCACCCAGACCTACTACATCAAGGTCTACGGCTACAACGGAGCCTACTCCACCACCTTGAACTACACCGTCAAGGCAACCTGGTAGCCCGGTCCTTCCGCACCTCCAAGCCCCGGCCCCGGCCGGGGCTTTTTTTATCACTTCCCCGCGAACCGGGGGTTTCCCGCGAAAAACGCGAATTGACGCGAATTCGGACGGCCGATTCATTCTGCTGCCTCCCTCCCCCGATTCCCTGAAGGGGAATCACGTTTTAACCGGTGGCATGCCGCGGACGCCGGAGATTCGCAAGCGGCCCGGCAGGGGTGACGGGCGTCCGCGGCGCCGCCCCGGGGCCCGCGCACCCCGAGATCGACCCGCCCCCGCGTTCCGGCTGTCTCCTTGGTCCTTTGAATCCTTGTTCCGGCCGTCCCTTTGGTCCTTTGGGTCCTTTGGGTCCTTTCGTCCCTTCGCGCTCCAGGGAGACCCCAGCCCCCTCAGACCGTCGCCATTTCCCTTGTGCCTTCGTGCCCTGGTGGCTGCGCTTGCGCAAAGCGCGTGAGCCGGGTTGGGACCGCACCGCTCCGGCAGCCGGCGCGGGCGCCCGGAGCGCGAGTTTCTTCTTGCGGGGTACTCGTCGTGGGTCAACGGGCCTGAAAAATCCGCCGGGTCTGGACGGAACAGCCGTATAATGCCGGAGAACTTCCCGGGGGAAGCTTTCGTAGACAGAGAGAACAGACCGGCTCGGGTGAGGGCAGCTTGAAGGGAAAAACAGCGGTGAGGAAAACGGTTGCGATGTTGATCGTCCTGCTGGGCGGCGTTGCGGTCGCCCTGGCCGGCGGGCCGTCGTTTGCAGACCATCCCGGGCCCCTCGCCCGGCTGGACGTGCCGGAATCCGACCCCGGCTCCCTGATCAAGCGCTTCGTGGACCCCATGATGCGCGGGTCCGAGCGCACCGGTTCGGGGCTCGACGACGACCGGGAGCACGCCGACTCCACCGCCCGGGTCGTCACGGCCGACACCCCCGTCTACATCCGGGAGGGGAACGGCCCCGCGCGGCCGCCCCTGGGAAGCAACCTGGTGATGATCAACGGCCGGATCTTCGTCAACTACGAGTCGGCCCTCGACCCCGACAAACTCCCGCAGCTCGTCATCCGGCCCATCGACGGGAACACCCGGATCCCCTGGCTGGTCCGCGTCATGCTGACCCCCCGGATGTCCGAGACCAGCTGGGAGCAGGGCTCCGTCCGGGTGACCCTGCGGTTCCCCTGCATCTTCCGGCCGGAGCTGTCCGTCACCGGGGTCATCGTCAACGGGCAGAAAGCGTCGTACTCCGTCCGGGCGGCGCAGACCGCGGACGAGTACGAGGTCACGATCCCCGTCCACCACCAGGACATGCTCGCCGCGGACCCGGCATCCGGCTGCCAGGTCTTCCTCGCCGGCGAGATGAAGCTGCACCCGTACGAGACCGAGTCGGCGCGAAGTTTCCCGAACCTGGGCGACGTGCGGCTGCCCGATTCCCTCATCGGCCTGGCACGGCTGATCCGGGGCCGGGACTACGCCGGCGAAGACGAGGGGCGGCAGATCGAGGCCCTGGCGAGGCAGATCGTCGGCACCGAGCGGAACCTGCTCACCGTCGTCCGGAAAGTCAACCTCTACGTGGCCACGACCCTCCGCTACTACCGGAACACCATGCTCCGCAGCCCCATGCAGGTCGTGGCGGAAGGCCTCGGCGACTGCGACGACTTCACCCGTCTGATGATCGCCCTCCTCCGAGCCCTGGGGGTCCCCTGCGCCGTGGCGGTCGGGGCGATCTACGACTTCAACAACTTCGGGGCCCACGCCTGGGTGGAGGTGGCCGTGCCCCAGCGGGACGGGCCGGCCTGGTGGTTCCTCTGCGACCCGACCCTGGCCTCCGCCGCCACCGACCGGAGCTTCTTCGTCCGCTTCCGGAGCCGGATCTACCTCTACCCCACGGGCATCGGCATCTCCGTGCTCAACATGCCGGTGCACTACGCGGCGGACATCCTCATGAACTGCAACGATGAAAACCTGAAGAAGGGCGCGTCGCTGCAGGCCTGGCAGGCGGTGATCGCCTCGTTCTGCAACGACCTGGAAACCTCCCTGCAGAAGGAGATCCTGGCGTTCGCGAACCTCTCCTCCGGGCTGGCGCCCCGCCGCGAGTTCCGGTTCACCCCCGCCAGCGACTTCATCCTCGCGGACCAGCCCCCGCAAGCCCTCCTGTTCGACTTTCGCTCCGTCCGGGAGCCGGACATGGTGGCCAAGTTCATGACCAGCACCCACAAGGCGAAGGACACCTCCCGGTGGCAGGTCCGGGTCACCGCCCAGGACGACCTGGTCCTCGAACTCGGCGTGCTGGACGAGGACTACGACCTGGGCTCCCCCGACGACCAGCGCTTCGTCGCCCTGCTCCAGGAACTCTACCGGCAGCTGAAGGACAGCCTGGTCCGGAACCAGGAAGTCCGGCACTGCCTCGAGATGACCTACGGGCGGGACAAGCACACCGACCGGCTCCAGAAGGTGACTATCCGGGTCAACCGCTACCTGCTGGAATCCCACTTCGGGAAAATCCTCCGCCTGCTCCAGGAGGGCAAATTCCTCCTGGCCGAGGACTCCGCCCGCCTGCAGACCTTCTTCGACATCTGCCACGGGAAAAATTTCTACTTCCTGCTGGAATCCGCCTACCGCACCCGGTGACATGGGCGTCCGGACCTTCTCCGCCACCCTCGCCCCCGACGCGGCACTCACGCGCCTGGACCGCCTGGTCGCGGACCTGTGGCCGGAGCTGTCCCGAAAGCTCGCGCGGAAGGTCATCGAGGCCGGCGGGTGCTTCGTGGACGGCGCCCGCTGTCACGTGCCCGCCACGCAACCCCGCCCGGGGAGCCGGGTGCGGGTCTGCGTCGATCCGGACCGCCCCTTCGTCCGCTTCACCCTGGACCCGGCCCGGGTGCTCTTCGAGGACCCCCACCTCCTGGTGGTGGACAAACCCTCGGGGGTCCCCGTCAACCTGTCCGCCACGGGGCAGGAAGGAAGCCTCCAGAGAGGGGTCGAGGACTACCTCGCTTCCCACGGTCTCCCGGGGCGCCCCGCGGTCCTGCACCGGCTGGACACCGGCACCTCGGGGGTGGTGCTCTTCGGGAAGACCCCGGAGGCGGAGCGGCGGGTCTACGCGCTCTTTCGGGAGCGGAAGGTCCTCAAGACCTACCTGGCCGTCGTCTCGCCGCCGCCCTTGAACCCGGCGGGGACCGTCCGAACCCTGATCGCCCGCCGGCTGGACCGCCTCAACCAGTACGCCGTCCGCCGGGAACGGGGCAAGGAGGCGCTGACCCGCTACCGGACGCTGCACGCCGACCCGGGGGCGGGGTGGGCGCTGCTGGCGGTGAGCCCTGAAACGGGGCGCCCGCACCAGATCCGGGTGCACCTCGCCTGGATCGGCTGTCCCATTGCGGGGGACCGCCTCTACGGCGGTCGGGAGGATGCGCCCTTCTTCGGCCTTCACGCCTTTCGGGTGTCCTTGCCCCACCCGCGGACCGGTGACCCCCTGGTCGTCCGCGCCCTGCCGCCCGCGAACTGGGGCGCCCCCCCCGCCGGCGCCGCACGGGGCCCCCTCCCCGCGGTCACCGAGGCCTTTCTCCGTTCCGGCGGCGCCTGGTGAGCCCGGACCACGGAATATAGACCACGAAATACACGAAATACACAGAAAAAGAGGATTGGGGGAATGCCGGGTGCAGCACGAACAGCATCGACCGCGTCAGACAGGGGTGCGTGCCCGTTGAAACCGGCTGCCCGGTGAAACCGGCAAGCACCGAAGGAGATCGGCCCGTTAGCCTTTTCTCCCGGCATGTTACCCTGTGTGATCCGCCCTTCCCACCTTCCCACCTTCCCCGCCCTTCCCCGCCCTGCCAACCCTTCCCGCCCTTCCCGCCCTGCCAACCC
>JAGNHB010000097.1 GCA_018001935.1 Acidobacteriota bacterium | reverse complement strand
TCTGTGATGTTACAGAACCGAACCCTCTTCGACATCAACCGAATGAATGGAAAGAACATCCAGGCAGATAAATCGTCGGGTACCACCCGACAATTTAGTGCTTGACATTACGTGGGAAGTCCAAAGAGGCAGTGGCTTCAGCGGCCCATGCGGCCCTTGGCGGCCTCGAGTTCGGCGGGGTCGGGGAAGAGGACGACCTTGGCGGACTGGCGCGGGCGGCCCAGCATGGCGTCGAAGCCCTTGACGTACTCGTCGAGGGTGAACAGGTGGGTGATGACGGGGCGCACGTCCAGCCGGCCCGTGGCCAGCAGGTTGCGGTTGCGGTACCAGGTGTCGAAGAGCTTCCGGCCGTTGATGCCGTGGATCTGGGAGCCCTTGAAGACGATGCCGTTGTTGTAGTCCACCGGCAGCGGCGACTGGGCGGCGATCCCGAAGGCCGAGAAGCGCCCGCCGCGGCGGAGCATCCTGAACCCGTCGTCCAGGGCCTGCGGGGAGCCGGCCATTTCCAGGACGATGTCGACGCCGGCGCCGTAGGTGTGATCCTTGACGTAGGCGATGCGGTCGACGTCTTCCTTGTTGGCGTAGAGGAGGTGGTCGGCGCCGAGTTTCCGGGCGATCTCCATGTTGAACTCGTACTTGCCCACGATGAAGATCTTGGCCACGCCGCACACCCGGGCCACGGCCACGGCGAAGAGGGCGGCCGGGCCGTCGCCCATGATGGCCATGGTCTTGCCGGCCACGTCGTTGTCCTCGCCGAGGACGGTGTAGGTGGCATTCCCCAGCGGTTCCTGGACCGTCGCCAACTCGGGCGGGATGGTGGGGTCGTTGATCCAGCAGACGGACTCGGGCACCGCGAAGTACTCGCCGAAGGCCCCGTCGCAATCCACGCCCAGGATCTTCATGTGGTCGCCGATGTGGAACTGGCCCATGAGGGCGCTGATGTCGTTGGGGTCGTAGATGTGGGTCTCGGCCGAGATGTAGTCCCCGACCTTGATGCGCTTGACGTGCGGGCCGACTTCCACGACGTCGCCGGCGACCTCGTGGCCCATGATCTGGGGGAGGGCCTTCGCGCCGATCCGCTTGGCGGACCACTCGTCCCACTTGTAGATGTGGACGTCCGTCCCGCAGATGGACGTGGCCCGAACCTTGATCAGCACCTGGTCGGGCTTGATCCGGGGGATGTCGACCTCGAGGTACTGCGCACCCAGTTCGGTCCCCGTCTTGACAACCGCTTTCATTTTGTCGGCCATGAGTCCTCCTTGCCGTGGTTTTTCCATCTCGCGAACCCGCCATTCTAACATGACTCGAAAGGGAAGCGGCCTCCCTTTTTTGTGGTAGAATTCCCCGGGCGACACCCACCCGTGCGTCGCCGAAAAAGGCGGACCCGCGTCATGGACCTGATGCACACCCCACACCCCGGCCTCGCCGCCCCCCGCCCCCCGAAGGGACGGGCGGTCGGGGGAATTGCCCTTCTCTCCCTGGGCGTTCTGCTGGCCGGGGCCGGGTGCGGCCGCGGGACGACCGGGCCCGCGACGACCGCGGAACCCCCCTCCCTGCCCGCACGGAGCGTCACGTGGGAAGGCGTCGTGGACACGAGCGCCCTCCTGAAGATCCGTGGCGGGGCGGTCCGGGTGGAGGAATTTTCGCCCAAGAGCGCCCTGTCCAGCCGCCTCACCGTCTTCCGTCCCCTGGGCCCCGGCGATTTCCCCGTGGTGGTGCGCAAGGAAGCCGGCCGGGGCAACATCGAGGTCCTGCAGCAGGGGAATCGCGACAATCATTACACCCTGACCCTTCGCGTCAACGACATTCGGTTCCCGCGGGAGGAGTACTATCGTTTTTCCGTGTACGCCGCCCCGACGGCCCACTCCCGCCCCCGGCCCCACGTGTCCCTCTTCGCCGAGACGGACGTTCCCCTCTTGATCCGGATCGGCCAGGACGGGACCGTCGTCGCGGAGGGGCCCCCTGGGGCGGCCGACCGCCTGAAATGCCACGTGTCCCCCCGCTTCCGGCCCGAAAACCCCTACCGGGTGCGGGTGGTGGAGGGAACGGGGACCGTGGAGGTCCTCCCGCAGGACACCGAGGGGGAACTCCGGGTGCGGGTCACCCCGGAAAGCCCCTTCCGCTCGCCCTTCGAAATCGAGCTTCACCCGGCGGTTCCGGGCGGGGTTGGGGACGAGCCGTGACGCAGCGCCCCGGGATCTTCGTCGAATTCCGCCTGGTGCAGCCGAAACGCAACCGGCGCCACCTGGCCCTCGGCCTGGCCCTCGGCCTCGGCGCCTACCTGGCCGTCATCGGGGCGCAGTTGTTCCAGATGGCCATGGCCCTCAAGCGGCTGCAGGAGAAGTTCGCCTTCGACGTGGTGGACCTGGCGGATCAGAAGTCTCCCTTCGACCGCTCCGGCGCCATGTTCGAGCCGGAACTGGAGCCGCCCCCGCGCGCAGGCGGCTTCGTCCAGCCGGGCGACGAGCCGAAGCCCCCCCCGAAAAAGAAGCCGCCGGAAGACGCCGGGAAGGACCCGAAGCCCCCCGAGGCCCCCAAGCCCCGTTCCCCCGAAGCGATGAGCCGGCTGCTCGACGACTGGAACACGGGGGTGGAAAAGGTCCGAACCCTCAACGTCGGGCCGGTGAAGGAACAGGTCGCCCGGCTCTACACCCTCCAGAAGGAGGGGAAGATCCGGATGTTCCCCCTGTCGATGGAAGTGAGTTTCCGGCTGGCCCCGGACTGCTCCGTCACCGACATCGTCTTCCGGAAGTCGTCCGGCTTCCCCGAGGTGGACGACGTCGCCCTGCGCATCATCCCGGAGTTTCGCCAGCTCTGCCTGCTGCTGGACCTGATGCGCTCCGACGCCATCACCGTCCGGATCGGGGTCGACGACCACGTGGCCGTGGAACTGATCTACGACGCCCCCGACGAGGAACTGGCCCGGTTGAACATGGACGACATCCTGACCATGAAGACCGCGCTCCTGGGGTCTCTGGCGCTCCTGGGGAAGACCCGGGACGTGCAGTACGTCATGGGGATCGAACTGGAGCGGGTCGGGGTGCATCTGATCGCCCGTTCCCGGGTCCCCCGCGGGGACATCGAGAAGCTCCTGCTCCGGTTCATCGGCAACCCGAAATAGGATGATGCGGCACCCCCGCCGGTCGGAAGCCCCTCCGGCGAAGCTCGAGCCGGCCTTCTCAAACGGTGAAGCGAAAGATGTCCAGGGGAAGCAGGCCCGACAACCGGTAAGCGTCCGCGCGACGGTCGAGCAGGGAATCGAACCGGGCCCGGGCCTGGGCAGGGACCCGGCGGTCGATCTCCACCCGCGAAACGCCGGGGGCGTCCCCCATTCCGCCGACCCGGGCCCCCGAGGGGCCGTACACCCCGGAGTGGCCGCCGAAGGGAACTCCCTGGTCCTCGCCCGTCCGGTTGACCCCCAGGACGAAGCACTGGTTCTCCACGGCCCGGGCCGCCAGAAGGGTGGTCCAGGCGGTGTTCCGCGGGGTCGGCCACTGGGCGGGGACCACCACCAGGTCGCAGCCGGCCTCCCGGAGCAGGCGGAACCACTCGGGGAAACGCAGGTCGTAGCACACGGCGAACCCCACCCGCCACGTCTCGTCGTCCCACCGGACGTCCGCGACGGAGAGCCGGTTCCCCGGCTCCATGAAGCGGGCCTCGTCCATGGGGGAAAACAGGTGGACCTTCTCGTAGACCGGGGTCGCCTCGCCGCGGTGGAAGACCACCAGGGTGTTCCGCAGGCGGTCCGCCCCCCGGAGGGCCACGGAGCCGCAGACCAGCAGGGCGGGGCGGTCGGCCGTGAAGGCCCGGAGGCGCCGGACGGGGGGGGCGTCCAGGGTGATCCCGCTGCCCGGCAGCATCGAGTAGGGGGTGTGGAACAGCTCGGGGAGGAGCACCAGGCCCTTCCCGATGCCGAGGGATTCCAGTTCCCGCACGACGGTTTCCCCGGTCACGTCCCCGGCGGGACCGATGTCCAGCTGGACCAGCCCGAGGGTCAGCATGGGCGGCCTCCGTCCGCGTCCATCGTCGGGGCACGTCGTTTCCACATCGTCGACCTCCTTCAAACGTCCAGGACCACCACCGTTTCCAGGCCGCCCCGGCCGCGGCGGATCGCCAGGTTGTGGGACGTCGCCGCCTTGACGAGGTGGCCCACCACGTGGCGGTCGGGGTCCAGGCCCTCCCCCTCGAGGGCCCCCTCCAGGCGACCCGGGCCGAGGGCGGAGATCCGGAGGGAACAAACCAGGAACCGGCGGGCGTCGAACAGGAACAGGATCTCGTTCATCAGCCGCCAGAGAAGGTCCTCGTCACTCTCCCCCTCCACCTGGAACGGCATGTCGGAACGGGCCCGGACCTCCCCCTCCGCCACCAACAGCGAACGGACCCCGGCGACGGCGGCATGGAGCAGGGCGGGGAAGTCCTTCCCCCGGAGGGCCAGGGCCAGGTCCGCGGTGTGGGCCACCGTCTCGAAGGTCCCCTCGGCGGCGACGGGGGGTGGGCAGCCGGCCCCGGAAACGGTCGCGGCGTCGGTCGTCCCCGGGGCGTTCCGGAGTGCGGTGACCCACGGTTTTTCGGCGGGGGGAGGCGGCAGACCGGTGCCGGGGGTTGCCGGGGCGGCCAGGGGCAGACGCTCGAGCCCCTGCTGAAAGCACCGGAGGATCCCCGGAAAAGGTTTCCACAGAAGAAGGAACTGCTCCCGGAGCCCTAGGGCCCGGAGGCGGAGACGTTCGGCCAGGGCGCCCGAGAGTGAGTCCGGCGGGGCGTCGGAGGGGCCGCCCGCCCGCGCGCCCTGGCCCAGTTCCCCCAGCAGCGCCAGGGCGCAGCGGCAGTCCTGGTGGGTCCCCAGGCAGTCCTGGACCGCGACGATCCGGGGGAGCACGGGGCGAAGAACCGGATCGATCCAGGGGGCGTAGAACTCCGCGGTGTAGCGGAGTCGCTTGAACAGGATCCGCACGCGGTGAAGCTCCGCCGGGTCGAGGTGTTCGACGGCCCGCCGCCCGGCCCGGCACACCCGGGCGGCCGCCCGGCGGGTGTCCCGCACGGCCGCGGCGAGCGCCCGGGGGTCGGGTGGGCCGGCCGGGGGCCCGCCGCCGGGGGCGACCACTGCCTCCTGCCCCAAGGCGGGCTGGACCGGTTGCCCCGGGCGAGCCGCCGGGGCCGGCCGGAAGGCGGACAGGCGGTCCCGGACGTCCCTGAACCGGATGGATCGCAGGGTGCGGGCCATCCGCCGCCAGGCCGTGCCCCGGTGGTCCCGGACGAGGGAGAGGAGCCGTTGGGCCTCGTCGGGCCCGGCGCCCATGAGGGGGAGATTTTCCCGCAGGTAGAGGGTCAGGATGTCCAGGTCCCGGACGGCCCCGCAGGACCGGGCGACCCACCGGAGCCCGGCCCGAAGGGGGTCGGAGGGCCCGCTCCCCGGCAGGGCGGAGAGCAGCCGGAGGACGAAACGGGACCGCCGGGTCGCCACGCGGATGTCGTGGATGAACTCCGGGTCGAGGTCTCGCAGGGCACCCTCGAGGTTGACCTTCATCCGGTCCGCCTGCCGCCGGATGAAGACCTCCGCCTGGCGCTCCAGCGGTTCGGACGCCGTCACGGGGTCACCGGGCGGGGGGAGGATTCCCGGTTCCGCGGCGCCGAGGGCGCCCATGCCGATTCGGACCCAGTCGGAGGGGCAGGGGACCCACTTGAGCCGATCCCGGAGATAGGTGGCGCAGTAGAGGGGTTCCGTCGCGAGCCCTTCCCAGCTCAGTTCCAGAAACCGGTGCCCGGTGCTGCCGGAGGTCTCGCCGGGGAGCCGGAACCGAGCCTGGAAGACCCGGGCGGAAAAGGTGAGCCCGCCGCTCTCCAGGAAGAAACCGTGGACCAGGCCCTGCTGGTGGAGCACGGGGACGAGATGGAGTCCTTTCAGGAGCGTTTCGGCGGGGGGGCCGGGGTCGAGCGCGCGGGCCTCCGTGACGGAATGGACGGACAGGGCCGGGCGGAGTGCCTTTCGGCCGGGCGGTTCGCCGCCCCGGGCCCGGAGGCCCGCGAGGCGCAGGGTTCCGGAGGGGGTGTCCAGCCAGGTCCAGGAGTAAGTTCCGTGGTCGCCCGGGACCGACGGGTACCCGCCCAGGCGGAGGATGTCGCGGATGTCCCGGTTCCCGGCATCCCCGGGGACGAGAAAGATGAACCGGCGCGCCGACCGCTCGTCTTTCATCTCAGGCGCCCTTGATCTTGATTCCCCTGGCGAATTCCCCGGGCAGGGCGCCGGGGACGTTACGGTCCCGGATGTCGGCGGTGAGCCGGGCCAGGTCCCAGTCGAAGCGGAGGATGGACACCCGGACGGCGGGGAACGCGGCGAGGTCCAGGACCGCGAGGGCGCCCCGGGGGTCCCCGTCCACGGGCCGCCCCGCGGACCCGCAGTTGACGAGGCGGATGCCGCGGATCACCTTCGTGAAGGGGATGTGGCTGTGGCCGAACACCCAGACGCCCGCGGCGTCATCCCCGCGGAGGTCCGCGAAAGCTTCCGGGGTGATGCTGGGGAAGATGTACTCCTCGTCGGAGCGGGGGGTGCCGTGGAACAGGCGGATCGGGGCGCCGCCCAGGGAGAGACGGACTTCCCCGGGGAGGGCCCCCAGCCAGCGTCGCTCCTCGGCGCCCAGGGCGTTCCACGTCCAGAACCAGTTGGCCTTCTTCGGGCTCTCCACGGCTTTGCCCGCGGCCTCGGGGTCGGTCGCCACCCGGAGGACCTTCCGGTCGACGTTCCCCGTCACGCAGTCGGCTCCGACGCTCCGCAGCAGGCGGAGGGTCTCCACCGGGTGCGGCCCGCCCCCGACGAGGTCCCCGGCCACCAGTACCCGTTCGCACCCCAAGGCCTCCGCCCGGTCCAGGGCGGCGCACAGGGCGGGGTAATTGGCGTGGACGTCGGCGAGAAGGGCCGCTTTCACCTCACTGCTCCGGGGGCAGCATGGACTCCACGTGTTTGACGAGGCGGCAGTAGGTGAGGATGTCCTTCAGACGGCCCTTCTGGGGCTTGGTCTTGAACCGGCGCAGGAGCTGGAGCAGGGACTCGGACACTTTCGCGGGGGGGACCCGGCGGCCCTCCTCGTGCGGCGCGCTCCCGTCGAACACTTCCGCCAGCCGTGCCATGCGGCCCTCGGTCCGGAGCGAGAGCTTCTCCATGGCTTGCTGGAAATCGGTTCGCAGCGAGCGGATCTCGCGGGAAAGCTCCTTCGCGAGTTTCTCCTTCTTCGTGGTCCGGTCCTGGACCGTCTCCTCGGCGCCGGGGGCGAAGATCCGGGTCGGGCCCTTGCCGGGCTTTCGCCCGGCGGTCTTGCCCGTTTTGCCCTTCCCGGCTTTCGGGGCCTTGCCCACGGCCGGCTTGGCCTTCTTCGGGGCGTCCTTTTTCGGTTCGTCCTTCCTGGGGGCGTCCTTTTTCGGATCGTCCTTCCTGGGGGTATCCTTTTCGGATGGTGTCATGGCGACCTCCTGAGTCCTTTCGAGATGATGTTCGGACCGTCTACCCCTCCGCCAGCAGCGCCTCGACGCGGACTTTCAAGTCCTTTTGGACACTGAGGATGGATCGGTCGACGTCGGTCATGTAAAAACCGTACTTTTTCTGAAGTCGGCGGAACTCCTCCCGCATCCGGCGCTGGAACCAGATGAAGCTCTCGAACCAGTCCCGGGAGTGCCCCAGGTCCATGCCGGACTCCCAGTAGTCGAGGCACTGGTTGACCTTGAGGGTGCGCTCCACCAGGACGCGCGGGGGGGCCATGAAGTAGAACACGGCGTGGGGGATGATGGCCATGGAGTAGAGGGACTCCACCCACTCCGGGTTGGCGCCGCGCACGATGTCCCGTGCGATGAGGGTGTAGATGTAGCGGTCCGCCAGGACGATGTAGCCCGCTCGCAGGGCCGGGATGATGCAGTTTTCGAGCTGGTCGTAGAAGTCCGTGGCGTAGAACAGGGACATGGTCCGGGGCGAGAGGATGTTGCCCCGCATGGCCTGCTCCAGTTCCGGGGCGACCAGTTCCGACTTCTTCAGGGCCACCTGGGCGACGGCGTAACCCCGCTGCTCCAGCCAGGCGGAGAGCATGGCGATGTGGGTGGACCTCCCGGAGGAATCGGGCCCCTCGAGGACAATGAGTTTTCCGTTGATCTTCTCCAGGTCGATGCCCGGCGGAGCTTTCCCGAAACAGCGAACGCCCGTCATGACTCACCTACCCGCTTGTGGAATTTGGCCAGGTCGATCCGGTCGGCGATGATCTCGCGGACGTCCCTCTGCTGGTCGGGGATCGGTTCGGTGGCGTCCACGATCGTGAACCCGTATTCATCGGCCATCCGGTCGTACTGCTCCACCACCTTGCCCTGGAAGATCTTGAAGCTCTCCACGATGTCGTTGGAGAAGCCCATGTCCATCCCTGCCTCGAAGTACTTGAGCTGGGGCCGCCCTTCCAGGATCCGCCCGAGGGAGATCTCCAGGGGCAGCTTGAAGTAGAGGGTGATGTCGGGAATCCGGGCGAAGCCGTAGAGGTTGCGGAGCCACTCCGGTTCACAGCCCCTGACTGCGTCGCGCGCAAAGGAAGTGAACATGTAGCGGTCGCAGAGGACGATGTAGCCGGCCTTCATCATGGGGAGGATCTGGCGCTCGTAGCGGTCCGCGAAGTCGGTGGCGTGGATCAGGCTGAAGGTGGTCGGGGTCAGGAGCTGGCGCTTCTTTCCCTTCCGGGTCGACTCCTTGACGATCAGGCTGGAGTTCCACTCGGTGAAGAAAACCTTGCATCCCAGGCCTCGGAGCCACTGGTGGACCAGGTGGACCTGCGTGGACTTCCCGGAGCCGTCCAGCCCCTCGACTGCGATCAGTTTGCCGCTCAGCGGCGTCTGGTTTTCCATCTAAACGATCTCCATCAGACAAGGGTTGCGTTAGTGGACAAAGCCCATTTTACCCCGAGAGATGGGTGTTCGCAAATAAAACTTGCGGGGAGGCGAGAGAGTTTTCCCTTGAAAAGAGAACCCTTTTCCGGTATTCTCTCCCGGCGCGGGGAGAGAAACACGCATGCTTTCGGAGTGGATCGGCAAGCTGGGTAAGATGTTGCTCAATGCCCTGGTGTCCGTCCTCGGGCGGGCCGGGATCAATCCCAATTTCCTGACCCTTCTCGGTTTCCTCATCAATATCGTCGCGGCCTACTACCTCTATCGTGGCCAGTTCGTCAAGGCCGGCTGGATCATTCTGGCCGCCGGCGCCATGGACATGCTGGATGGCGCCGTCGCCAAGAAGACCCAGACCACGTCCGAGTTCGGGGCCTTTTTCGACAGCGTCATCGACCGCTACTCCGACATCGCCCTCTACCTCGGGCTGATCGTCTACTACGGCAAGTGCAACCGCATGGACTACGTGGATCTGGTGGGGATCTGCATCATGGGGTCCATGATGACGAGCTACGCGCGGGCCCGGGCCGAGTGCCTCATCCCGCAGTGCCACGTGGGTTTCCTGGAGCGCCCCGAGCGGGTCGTCCTCCTGATCCTGGGCGCCTGGTTCGGCCGGATGGAGCAGGTCCTCTGGGTCATCGCCATCCTCTCCAACTGGACGGTCATCAGCCGGATCATCTTCACCTACAAGGAACTGCCTCGCGCCTCCTTCATGCCGCGCTTTCGCAGCACCGACAATCGTCCCCTCCCCCCCGAAGGGGAATGAGCCTCGCCCTCCCCCGGACGGCCCCGTGACCCGGACACCGGAAATTCTCGCCCCCGCGGGGGATATCCGCGCGCTGGCCGCGGCGGTCGCCGCCGGGGCGGACGCGGTCTACTTCGGGCTGCGGGGGTTCAACGCCCGGGGGCGGGCGGCGAATTTCGAACCCGAATCCGCCCTCCGGAGCATCGCGTTTCTTCGGGAACGGCAGGTCCGGAGCTGTCTCACCCTCAATACGGCGGTCTTTGAAACCGAATTGCCGGAAGTGGAGCGGATCGTCCGCTTCCTTCGACGGTGCCCGCCCGACGCCGTGATTTTCCAGGACCTGGCGGTCCTCGAACTGGTTCGTCGCCACCTTCCCGGCACCGAGCTTCACGCGTCAACCCAGGCGGGCATCCACACCCTGGACGGGCTCCAATTCATGGACGCCCTGGGAGTCCGTCGCGTGGTGCTGGCCCGCGAACTCTCCTTCGAGGAGATTCGCCGGCTGGTTCCGGTGTCCCCCGTGGAGACGGAGGTCTTCGTCTTCGGCGCCCTCTGCGCCTCGGTGTCGGGTGCCTGTTACGCGTCGCGGATGGAAACCGGGCGGAGCGGCAACCGCGGCGCCTGCGCCCAGGTCTGCCGGATGGCCCGGGGCGGAGCGTCTCCCTTCTCCATGAAGGACCTCGACCTGGCGGGAAGGGTCGCCGACCTGGCCGCGGCCGGGGTGAGGGCCCTCAAGATCGAGGGGCGCATGAAGGGGGCCGACTACGTCCACGAGACTGTCCGGGCCTTCAGGGCCCTCCGGGACGGGAAGGGAGACCCGGCATCCCGGACGGAGGCGGGGGAGCGCCTGCGTCGTCTCTTCACCCGGGAGACCGGTCCGGGGTACTGGGATTTCCCCCGGGCGGACCTCTTCGTCCGCTCCCGGGGACACCTGCACGAGGAGATCGGCCGGGTGGAGCGGGTGTCGGGGCGGCGCCTCCGGCTCGATCGCGAGCTGGAGGCCGGGCTGTGCCCCGGGGACCGGGTGAAGGTCCGCGGTCGGGGGACCACGGTGACCGGGGTGCGGGGCGTGGAACTGAGCCTGGCGGTGGCCCTGGATGCCCGGCCCGGGGACCCGGTGCTCCGGTTCCCGAACCAGGGGCGGGTCCCGGGCCTCGAGGGGCTTGTGGCGCGGGTGATGAACACACCGGTTCCCCTTCGGTGCCACCTGCGGGCCACGGTGTCGGAAGGGCGCCTCGCGGTCGCGGCCGCCGACGAGGGGGGCGCGGAATTCTGGACTTTCGAGGGGCCGGCGGAGACCGCCCCGGCCACCGGTGACGGCGTGACGGCGGGCCTGCTGGCGACGCGCCTGTCCTCGCCGGGGTGCACGGTGGTTTCCTGCGCGGTGGCGCCGAACCGTCTGGTCCTGCGCCACGCCTTTCTCAAGGGGCTGCGCGACGCCCTGGCGCGGGCGGCCGAGAGCGTCGACACCGGGGGCGGGGGCTCCGTCCTGGACGGGTACCCCGCTTTTTCCTGGTCGGGGATGCCGGCCGGGGCGGAGGTCCTCCCGCCGGTCGAGTACGGGGAGCCTGCCGTGGAAGCCGAGGATGCCCGGGAAAGCGGGGAACGACCCGCGGTGGTGGCCAACCACTACGGGCAGGTGTGGCGATGCCTGCGCGCCGGCCGCACGGTCTACACCGGGCGCTTCGTCCCCGTTTTGAACCGCCTGTCGGCGGCGGTGCTCCGCGGCCGGGGCGTGGCCGGGTTCGCCGAGCCGCACGAGGCGCGCCCGGGGCCGGACACGCCGTGGTTCGTGATGCGCCGGCCGCCGGCGGAGCTGCCCCGCGGCTACCGGGCGGATCCGCTGCCCGGCGGCGGTTTCCTGGTCTTCGGGCCCGGGGGGACTCGAGGCTTTGATCAGGAAAAAAGAAAGGCATCAAAGGACTAAAGGACCCAAAGGACCAAAGGGACCCAAAGGACGGCAGGGAATTTAACCCCGCCGCCCGCTCGCCCCGCCCCGCCGCCCCCTCGCCCCGCGTCACCGCCCCCTCGCCCCGCGCCGCCGCCCCCTCGACCCGTGCCGCCGCCCGCTCGCCCCGCGTCACCGCCCCCTTGCCTCGCCC
>JAGNHB010000096.1 GCA_018001935.1 Acidobacteriota bacterium | reverse complement strand
GGGGGGCGGCCCCCCCCGGGCGGGGGGGGGCGGCGGCGGGGGGGGGGGGGTGGGGGGCGGCGGGGGGGGGGGGGGAGGGGGGGGGGGGGGGGGGGTGGGGGGGGGGGGCAGCGGCACGGACGGCGGGGAGAGGTGGGCGGCGGCCGGCGCCGGCTGGGGGGACGGCCGGGCGGCCGGTTTCTCCATGCTGGGGGCCGGCTTGGCGTGAACGACGACGGGGGGCAGGGTCTCGGGGATGGGTGAGGGAGACCCCACGCCACCGCCGGCGGGTTTCGCCTGCTTGACCAGCCGGGCCGTGTACTGGACCGGGGCCAGTTCCCCCGCCACCGTGCGGTCGATGTCGGCGCCGGGGCCCCCGCAGTGGCGTTCGATGATCTCCTGGATCGCCTTGCAGAACACGCCGCAGCCGGGGTAACGGTCGTTGGGGTTCTTCGAGAGCGCCTTCATGACGGCGTCCACGAGGGGTTGCGGAAGCCTGGGGTTCAGCGCGAGCGGGGTGATGGGCGGGGCCTGGATGTGCTTGAGCATCACCGTGAAGTCGCTGTCGCGCGAGTCCGGGTCGTCGAAGGGGGGGCGTCCCGTGAGCATCTCGTAAACCACGCACCCCATGCTGTACTCGTCGGACCGGTGGTCGAGCCCCCGGGGGTTCGAGATCTGCTCGGGGCTCATGTAGTGGGGCGTGCCGATCCCCGCGCCGCTCTTGGTCTGCCGGGACTCGCCCACCATCAGGGCGATGCCGAAGTCGGTGAGGTAGGCGTTGCCTTCCTTGTCCAGCAGGATGTTCGAGGGCTTGACGTCGCGGTGGATGATCCCCTTCTGGTGGGCGTAGTCCAGGGCCTGCAGGATATCGACGGCGATCTGGAGGGCGATGGGGAGCACCATGGGCCCCTTGGCCTCGGCGATGAGCTTCTCGAGGGAGCGCCCCTGGAGCAGCGTCATGATCAGGTAGTAGTGGCCGGCCTCGGTGAAGAACTCGCGGACACCCACGATCCGGGGGTGCTCGAGCCGGTCCATGGCCCGGGCCTCGCGGAGGAAGCGCTTCTCGAAATTGGGGTCGAGCGCGATGTTGTCCGCCATGATCTTGACGGCCACCAGGCGGTCGAGGAGCGCGTGCCGGGCCTGCCAGACCTCACCCATGCCCCCCTGGCCGATCCTCCGCTCGAAGATGTAATCACGAACCCGTGTTCCTGGTACCATTTCGGCTCCTTGACTTCACGATACCCCTCGGACGGGTGAGGCCGTCTCCGGTTCACCGATCCGACCGCGCAGGCAACCGAATACTGGACGAATCATTCAGCCGAGAGTTGCAATTCCCCCAGACACCCACGTTTCAGACAGGCCGCGCCAACCGGATTATACTGCATCCGGAACCCAATGGCAACAGAAACAGGAACTTTTTCAGGGCTGCAGACGGCGGATGCACAGGAGGGTGCGGTCGTCGGACTGGGGGGCCCCGGCCGTGAAGGTCTCCACCGAGGCCATGATCCCCCGGACGACATCCGTCAGGGGACGATGCGCGAGCGCGAGGAGTTCCGTCACGAGGCGCTGTTGGGGGTCGTCGAAGAAGTGCCCGTGGACGTTCTCCGCCTCGGTGATGCCGTCGGTGTGAAGGACCAGGGTGTCCCCCTTCTCCAGGACCGCCTCCCCCTGCTCGAAGGCGACGGAGGGGAAGATTCCGAGGAAAACGTTGCCCGGCTCGGTCAGGAGTTCCGCGGCGCCGTTCTGCCGCAGGAGGATCGGCGGGTTGTGACCGGCCCGGACGAAATCCAGTCTTCCCGTCAGGAGGTCCAGGATCCCGAAGAACACGGTGATGAAGGTGGTGGAGGACGCCAGCTCCTTCAGGAGGGTCTCGTTCACCACCCGGGCGACGTCCCGGGGTGTCCGCCCCGCCATGGCCGCCCCCTTGATCAGCACCCGGCACATGGACATCTGCATCGCCGCGGGCACGCCCTTGCCCGACACGTCCCCGATGGCGAAGGCGAGCCGCTGGGGGGACACGAAGTAGTAGTCGTAGAAGTCGCCCCCCACGTGGCGGGCCGGTTTCTGCTCCGCGCAGACGTCCACGTCGGTCCGGCCGGGAAAGGCCGGGTACCCCGTGGGGAGCATGGACCGCTGGATGGTCTCGGCCACGTCCAGTTCGCGCTCGATGGTGCGAAGCCTCACCTTCTCGCGGTGGCGGGACTGGTACTCGAGGCCGGTCAGGGTCAGGATCACCACGCTGGCCAGGATCACGAGCGTCCGGAACCACCAGGTTTTCCAGAAGGGGGGGTGGACCACGATCCGGACCGAGGCGCCCGCCTCGTTCCAGACGTCGTCGTTGTTGCAGGCCCGGACGCGGAAGGTGTAGGTCCCCGGTTCCAGGTTGGTGTACGAGGCGTGGCGCCGGTCGGCGCCGACGGTGATCCAGTCGGGGTCCAGCCCTTCCATCCGGTAGGCGTACCGGTTCTTGCCCGGGGAGGCGAAGTCGAGGGCGGAGAACTCCAGCGTGATGTAGTAGTCGTCCGGGCCGACCTCCAGCTCGGTCATCTGCGTGAGGGGGAGCGGGGTCTCGACGGGGCGGTTGAGCTTGAGGAAGCGGGTGACGGCCACGGGGGGGACATGCGGGTTGTCCCGGATTTCGAGGGGGAGGAAGACGTTGAAGCCGTGGATGCCGCCGAAGTACATCCGGCCGCTGCGGCCCCGGTGGAAGGCGCCCCCGTTGAACTCGTTGCTCTGCAGCCCGTCGGACTCGGAGTAGTTCCGGAAGGCCCGCCGGAGCGGGTCGAACCGGGAGATCCCGTTGTTGGTGCTCATCCAGAGGTTTCCCGAGGCGTCGCGGAGGATCCCGTAGATGGAGTTGCTCGGGAGCCCGTCGTCGGTGGTGAAGACTTCCGTCGAGCCGTCCCGGGGGTCGAAACGGTTCAGCCCCGCGCCCCAGGTGCCCAGCCAGAGGAAACCTTCGGCGTCCTCGTGGATGGCGAAGATGAAGTTGCTGCTCAGGGCGTTGGTTGCGCCGGGGTTCGCCAGGTAGCGGCGGAACCGGCCCGTGGCGCGGTCCAGGAGGTTGAGCCCCCCGCCGTGGGTGGCCACCCAGAGGCGGCCCTGGCGGTCTTCGTGGACGGCCCGGACGACGTCGTTCCCGAGGGAGCCCGGGTCGCGGGCGTCGTACCGGTGGTGGGTGAACACGCCCGTGGCCGGGTCGAGGCAGTCGAGACCGCCGCCGAAGGTGCCGACCCAGACCTTCCCGAAGCGGTCGACGGCGAGGGCCCGGACCTGGTTGTGGCAGAGGCTCCCGGGGGCCGCGGGGTCGTTGAGGTAGGCGGTCGCCTGCCCGGTGTCGGGGTCGAAGCGGTTCAACCCGCCGCCGTCGGTCCCGATCCAGAACGCGCCCGAGGGGTCGGGGCAGATCACGCGGACCCGGTCGCTGGAGAGGGGCCGCGGGGCGCCGGCCCGGGACTGGTAATGGCGCCAGGTCCGGGCGACGGGGTCGAAGCGGTCGAGCCCGCCCCCGTGGGTCCCGATCCAGACGCAGCCGCGGGCGGGGTCCTCGTAGAAGGACCAGACGATGTCGTTGCCCAGGCTGTCCGGGTTTCCCGGCTGGGACTGGAAGAGGTAGAACGCCTTCCGACCCGGGTCGCAGACGTTGAGCCCGCCCCCGTAGGTGCTCACCCAGAGCATCCCGCCGGCGTCCTCGAAGAGGGCGCGCACCTCGTTGCGGCTGAGGCTGCCGGGGTCCCGGGGGTCGTTGCGGTAACGGACGAAACACCCGCAGGACACGTGGAACAGGTTGAGCCCTCCCCCGTTGGTGCCGACCCACAGGCGTCCGGCCCGGTCCTCGAAGAGCGTGGAAACCAGGTCGCTCCCGAGGCTGCGGTCGTCCTCCGGGTCGTGGCGGTAATGCCGGAAGGCGCCCGTGGTACGGTCCATCCGGTCGAGACCGCCGCCCTGGGTGCCGACCCAGAACCGCCCCTTCCGGTCCTCCAGGACGGCGTAGACGTCGTCGTGCGCCAGGGAGTCCTCCCGCGCGGGGTCGTGACGGTATCGCCGGAAGGAGCCGTCGGAGGGGTCGAACCGGTTCAGGCCCCCGCCGCGGGTGCCGACCCAGAGGACACCCCGGCTGTCCTCGAAGAGGGCGTAAACGGAATCGCTCCCGAGGCTGCGGGCGTTGCGCGGGTCGTGCCGGTAGACGGTGAAGGTCCCGCCGGCGGGGTCGAAGCGGTTGAGACCGCCGTCGGTCCCCACCCAGATCGTGCCCCGGCGGTCCTGGAGGATGGTGCGGACTAGGTCGTGGCTGAGGCTCCGGGGGTTTCGCGGGTCGTTCCGGTAGGTGACGAACCGCCCCGTCCGGTAGTCGTAGCGGTTGAGCCCGCCGTTGAAGGTGCCGACCCAGAGGCAGCCCTCCCGGTCCAGGCGCATGGCGACGATGCTGTTGGTGCTGATTCCCCCGGGGCGGCCGGGCGTGGGGCGCAAGACCTCGAAGCGGTACCCGTCGTAGACGTTGAGGCCGTCCTCGGTGCCGAACCACATGAACCCGCGCGGGTCCTGGGCGATGCACTCCACGATGCTCTGGGAGAGCCCCTGGTCGATGGAGATCCGGTGGAAGCGCAGGGGGAGCGGTTCCCCCGCCGCCGGGGCGGCGGAGACGGCCAGCCCCGGCCACGTCAGCAGCAGCAGGAAGGCCCAAAATACTCGACGGACTCCGGACATCGTTTCCTCCGACCCCTTATACGACGGAAAGCCCCACGGAATTCACGGGGCGAGGTGAAAAATGATGGGGGCTGTATTCCTGGTCACAGGAGGGGGCTCATTTCCACGGCGGGGGGCCGCCGGGCTCGCGGTCGGGCAGGAAGGCCCGGACGCCCATGAAACGGGACATGGCGCTCTCGAACCGGGGAAAGCGCCGGAGGGCCTCGGCGTAGCAGCGCGCGGCGTTGGCGGGGTCGCCCTTCTCCTCGAGGGCCACCCCGATGTTGTAGTAGGGCCAGGGGTTCTCCGGGAGGGCCCGCACGGCGTCCTTGTAGAACGCGATGGCGAGGTCGGTCTTCCCCTGGGCCTTGTAGGCGACCCCGAGGGAATTCAGCGAGTAGGAGAAGGACGTCGGCTCCACCACGGGGAACCAGGCCAGCCCCATGCCGGCCGCCAGGGAGACGACGAGGGTCGCGACGACCCGGCGCCCCGCCCGGAAGAGGTCCGGGAGGCTGACCAGGAAGGCCGCGGCGAACAGGGCCATGAACGGCACGGCGGGGACCCGGTAGCGGGCGCTGACAAAGAAGAGGATCACGGAGGCGGCGTACCCCAGCGTGAAGAGGTAGAGGGGCCCCGGGTTCTCCAGCCGCTTCCGGAGGAGCACCATCCCGGGGACCGCCAGCACCGTCAGCAACCCGAAACCGGGGAAGGGCCACGCCAGGAGGGGGACATGCTCCCGGACGAACTGGTAGTCCCAGACGTCGGGGAGTTCGTAGTGGTTCCCGTACAGGGCGAACTTCTTGAGGAAGAGGGGGAAGAGGTAACCCACCCCCTGGCGCGACATCGCCCGGAAGGTCTCCCCGTACCACCAGGCGGAGACCTGGGAGGGCTTCAGCTTCCGACCCGCCTGCCGTTCAGCCTCCCGGGCGGCTTCGAGGTGCATGTTCTCCGGGTTGGTGCTGATTCCCTCGATCTGCCGGAACGATCCCGTGGCGCCCGGGGCGTTGCCGACGTAGAAGTTCATGCCGTCGTGGGCGGACACCAGGACGAAATCCTTCGCGGCGACAAGGTTCCGGATCGTGACGGGCGCGATGGCCGCCGCCGTGGAGAGGGCGAGGACGGCCAGCGGGACCAGCAGTTTCCGCACGCCGTCGCGTCGGTGCTTCCAGAGGAGCCAGAGCCCCGCCAGACCGGCCAGGACGAGAGCGTTCCCCCGGGCCAGCGCCGCCAGGCCGAGGCACAGGCCCGAGACGGCGAGCCAGGGGGCCCGGCCCCCCCGGGCGTACCGGAGCAGGCCGACCAGGGCGGCGGCCAGGAGGAAGGCCGAGGGGACCTCGCCCATGAGCATGGCGCCGTAGAAGAGCGACGGGCCGTGGAACGCGCACAGGAGCCCCGCGACCCACCCCGCGGCGGGGGTCAGGAGCATCCGGCCCGCGACGAGGGCCAGCACGCAGGTCCCGGCCCCGAGGAGGGACTGCACGGCGTAGACCGCCCCGTAGGACGGGCCGAAGACCGTGTAGACCAGGGCCAGGAAATAGCCGCAGAAGGGCATCCGGTAGATGAACAGCTCGGGGTTGCCCAGCCAGTTCCCCTGGAGGATTCCCCGTGCCCACGTGTCGAAGATCGCGTCGTCGTACCCGCCCGGGACCGGCGACCAGAAGGGGGTGCCGTGGACCTGCCAGAGGTAGATCAGCCGGACGGCCAGCGCCACCAGGAAAACGGCCCCCATCTGCAGCCACGCCTGGCGCTCGGGCCCGAAGCGGGCGAAGGGGTCCACGAGGAACCGGGGATACCAGGCCTTGGCGCCGGCCTTCTTCCCCCTGGCGTCGAGACGGTTCAGCCAGGCGGAGACCGCCTCCACCTCCACGCCGAGTTCGCGCGCCATGGCGGAGCGGGACTTGCGGCGCCGATTCCGTTCGATGAAGCGCTTCTGGGATTCGCCGAGTTCATGCATGGGCGGGGTCCTCTCCTCGGGGGCGGCCCGGGGCCCTTCCCCTGCCGGGGCTCGGGCGGACCGGGATGCGGGCGGGGCGGATCACCGGGGGGGCGGCTCCACCAGGATGAAGATCCACTCGGTGGAGCCGGTGCGGATCCGGGCGTAGTTGTGAAGGGGCACGGGCGCGGAGACGATCTCGTTGTCCAGCTGGGTCCCGTTGAGGCTGTCGGCGTCGTCGAGCACGAACACCCCGTCCTTCCACTCCAGCACTGCGTGGAGGCTGGACATGAGGGGGTCGTTGGAGACCTGGACGCTGCAGTCCCCGCGGCGCCCGATGGTGATCCGGTCGTTCAGCAGGGCGTGAATCCGGCCTTCCGGGTGCCAGGTGTAGCTGACCAGCACCCCCGTCACGCGGAGCCCCGTCTCATCCTCCGGCACGTCCGAGACCACCCGGGGGGACGTCCCGGGGACCAGCCGGCTGGTCACGCCCGGTTCCGCCTGGACGGTGTGCCCCGGGGCCGCGGAGCCGGCGTGCTGCTGGAGGTCGGGACGGGTGGAGGGTTTCGGGTGTTCGGGCGCCGCGACGCCGGCCGCCGGGTGGGCCGGGATGGAGGCCGCCTGCTCCTCCTGGAGCCGCATCTCCTGTTCCTCCTGCTCCATGCGGCAGTAGGGGCAGGACCGCCAGGTGGGGTCCATGGAGTGCTT
The DNA here is from genome assembly GCA_018001935.1 of Acidobacteriota bacterium. Lineage (NCBI taxonomy): Bacteria > Pseudomonadati > Acidobacteriota > Acidobacteriota bacterium. Next base: position 4,704 of record JAGNHB010000096.1, on the reverse strand, counting down.
CCCCGCCGGGCAGAGGCCGGGCGTGACGGCCTTGGGGGCCGGGAACGCCGAGCGGCAGAACACGCAGAACCGCGCGTTGTCGGGGTTCACCTTCTTGCAGGACAGGCACTCTTTGCTCATGGGTTCGCCCCCGCTCCTCGTCGGCTTGGAGAACCCGTCCTCATTGACCGGCACACCGCGGATTCGAGGGGTGGGTTCCGTCGCCCATTGTAATTCAGAGTGAAAACGATTGACAAGGACAATCGGAACGGGCGCCCCGAATGTGCTTGAAAAGCCGCGCCGGCGGGGGTAGAGTTCGAGGGGACAACAGGATGGCGGGGCCGGCGGCGGGGCCCGGGGCCCCGCGGGGGGGATCGACGGTGACGGCCTCGAAAAAGCCTGTGAGCCCGGCGGGAAATCGTTGGCAGTGCCCTGGTTTCGGTCATCTCCCGGAGGGCGACGGTAATTTTGGAGGGAATGTCAACGACGACGGAGGTGCGACGGTGAGCGACATGGACCGGAGAGACCTGCTGAAACTGGGGCTGGCGGGGGGGATCTGCCTGGGCAGCCCGCTCGGCGATGCCGCCCGGTCCGCGTCGAACGCGGACGGGCCCCGCGGGGGGGGCGCCCCCGCCCCGGGGCCGGCGGAGGTTGACGCCTTCGCCTTCGGGGAGATGGGCGTCGCCGAGCTGCAAGCCGGGATGGACAGGGGAACGTGGCGGTCCGCCGAACTCGTGGCCGCCTTCCTGGACCGGATCGAGGCGGTGGACCGGGGCGGCCCCGCCCTGCGCGCCGTCGTCGAAATAAACCCCGACGCGCTCGACATCGCCCGCGGCCTGGACGAGGAGCGCCGGCGCAACGGCGCCCGCGGGCCGATGCACGGGATCCCCGTCCTGGTCAAGGACAACCTGGACACGGCCGACCGCATGCAGACCACCGCCGGCTCGCTGGCCCTGGAGGGCCCGGCGGCCCCGGCGGACGCCTTTGCCGTCCGGCGCCTGCGGGAGGCCGGCGCGGTGATCCTGGGGAAGACGAACCTGAGCGAGTGGGCCAACATCCGGTCGTCGTTCTCGTCCAGCGGCTGGAGTGCCCGGGGCGGGCAGACGCGGAACCCCTACGTGCTGGACCGGTCGCCCTGCGGCTCGAGCTCCGGCTCCGGCGTGGCCGTGGCGGCCAATCTCTGCACCGTCGCCGTGGGGACGGAAACCGACGGGTCGGTCACCTGCCCCGCGGCCATCAACGGGATCGTGGGGATCAAGCCCACCCTCGGGCTGGTCAGCCGAAGGGGGATCGTTCCCATCGCCGCGAGCCAGGACACCGCGGGCCCCATGGCCCGGACCGTCCGCGACGCGGCCCTCCTGCTGAACGCCCTGGCGGGCCCGGACCCCGCCGACCCCGCGTCCGCCGCCTTTCGAAAGGCCGGGGAGCGGGACTACACCCGGACCCTCGACCCGGGAGGCCTGAAGGGGGCCCGGGTCGGCGTCGCGCGGAACCTCTTCGGCTACCACGAGGCCCTGGACGCCCGCATCGCCGACTGCCTGGACGCACTCCGGGGGGCCGGCGCGGTCCTGGTGGACCCGGCGGACCTTCCCCACGCCCACGATTACGGGGCGGCCGAGCTGGAGGTGCTGCTCTACGAACTCAAGGCCGGACTCAACGCCTACCTCGCCGCCCGGCCGGGGGCGCCGGTGAAGTCCCTGGCGGAGGTGATCGCGTTCAACGAGCGCCACCGGTCCCGCGAGATGCCCTACTTCGGGCAGGACCTCCTCGTGAAGGCCGAGGGGAAGGGCCCCCTCTCCTCCCCGGTCTACCGGGCGGCCCTCCAGCGGTGCCGCCGCCTCTCCCGCGCCTTCGGGATCGACGCGGTCCTCCGGAAGCACCGGCTGGACGCCGTGGTGGCGCCCACGACCGGCCCCGCCTGGCCCATCGACCTTCTCAACGGCGACCACTTCACCGGCAGCGCCACGACGCCCCCGGCCGTCGCCGGCTACCCCCACGTGACGGTGCCGGCCGGCCTGGTGCGCGACCTCCCCGTGGGGCTCTCCTTCATCGGGACGGCCTTCTCGGAACCGGTCCTGCTCCGGCTGGCCTACGCCTTCGAGCAGACGGTGAAAGCCCGCCGCCCCCCCCGCTTCCTCCCGACCCTCTCGTTGGGGCCTGCTGCGCGGTAAAACCCCGTCCAGCCGTGCGAACGAAGCCCACGGTCCCGCCGGGGGCCCGTTCCGCACCCCTCTCGGACAGCGCTCCGCTGCCGCACGGTCCTTTTCGCGCATCGGGCGGATTTTCACGAAAGGTCCGGGGATCGGCGGCGGGCGGGGAACATTCCGGGGGTTGCCGTCGTTCTAAGGGGTGAAATTTGTTTTTGGAGGTACCGAAGATGTTCAAACGAACCGTTGTCATCGTGTGTCTGGGGTTGCTCATGGCCGCCGGCGCCGCCCTGGCGCAGGTCGAGGAGAAGTCGTTCACCCTCGGGGCCGGGGAGCCCGTCCGGGTGGCCACCGTGGCCGGCGCCGTCACGGTCACCGCCTGGGACCAGCCGGGGCAGGTGCGTGTGAAGGCCGTGACGAAGGGGGAGGGCGTGCAGCCGGAAATGGTCCGGGAGGCGGGGGCGCTCGCCGTTCGGGAGAAGCACGCGGAAGGGGGGAAAGCACGTGACGATCACGGGTCCGTGGACTTCGAGGTCTTCGTCCCGCGGGACGCCCGGGTGGAAATCAAGACCGTGAGCGGGGCGGTGCGCTGCGAGGGGCTGTCGGGGGGCGTCTGCCTCAAGACCGTGAGCGGCGACGTCGAGGCGAAGCTGGGAAAACCCGGGCCGGTGGAGCTGTCCAGCGTCTCCGGTCAGATCCGGTGCGCCGTGGGCGAGGGGCTGCCGCAGAAGGTGAACCTCCGGAGCGTCAGCGGGGACATCGACCTCGCCCTGCCGTCGGGGGCGGGCGCGACGATCTCGGCCCGGTCGGTTTCCGGCGAGATGAGCTTTCCCGCCGCGTGGACGGGGCTGCACAAGCGGGACGGTTACGGGAGCGTGTCGCTCGACGGGGCGGTCGGCCCGGGCGGGTGCGCCGTGAACGTGACCACGGTGAGCGGCGATTTCAAGCTGCACTGAAGCGGTCAGGGGGCGGGCGGGCCCGCCCCCCCCCCCGGCTCGGGTGAAACGGAGGTGAACCGCGGAGGAGATCCCCGCCTGGAGCACCCGGCCCCCACCCCGGAAAAGGAAGCACGAAATAACTGGAAATTGAACCACGAACCACGCGAACCGCACGAACGGAGAATGCAGAATTGATGCGTTCGCTAAAAGTCCATTTCTCTCGCAGAGACACGGAGGCGCGGAGAAATGCAAATCGGATTTAGTTGAATAAACAATCCTGACGCGGTCGCAAAAAGTACCATCACCCTCCGGGTGATGGCTCAAACAAAGGCCTTACAGACATTCTTCCGTCCGTCTTCCGACTTTTTGCGAACCCGTCAATCCTTATGATTCTTCTCCGTGCCTCCGTGCCTCTGTGAGAGACCTTCCGGACGTTTTCTCCCGGCGGCGAGGCGACCCAGTGAAGGCAAGCGTTCGAGCCCCCTGGCCGCATCCCTGGCGATCCGGTTTTCCTTGAGAGCTTTACTTCTTGGCGAGAGCAGGATCCGGTTTCTTTGCGGGCTTTGCGTCTTGGCGAGAGCAGGATCCGGTTTCTTTGCAGGCTTTGCGCCTTGGCGAGAGCAGGGCCCGGGTCCGCGCTCGCCAAGGCGCAAAGATCGCAAAGAGAGACCTCTGTAGCGCCTGTTTGTGCGGCATGACCCGTCAGCGCCCTCTGCCGCGTCGGCTCGGCCTGTCCCTTTGGTCCTTTTGGTCCTTTGGGTCCCTTGGTCCCTTCACGCCCCGGTTTCGCCACGGCGCCTTCATGCCTGCGGGAAGCTCGGCGCCCCCCCGCCTTGTGCCTGCGCGCCGGTTTTCCATGTTCCGGGAAACGCGGGTGCGCTTTGGGGCCGCGCCGCTCCGGCAACCTTCGCGGCGCGATCAAAGCGGCGCTCCGGCAGCCTTCGCGCCGCACTCCGCAAGGCAGATGGAACCTTTTCCGGTATCGACCCCGACCCCGATACCGCTGCCGATTTCCGACCCCGGCGCCGATTACGATGCCGATGCCGATACCGATTGCGATACCGATACCGATTGCGATACCGATACCGATACCGATTCCGACCCCGACGACCATTCCTCCGGACCTACAGCCTTCAGCCCAACCCGGATAAACCGGAGAGAAACCACGGATGAACACGGATGGACACGGATCATCCGGACGCGCCAGAAAAATAACAGGCGGTCTTTACCTCTCGCAAAGGCGCAAAGACGCAAAGCCTCGCAAAGCCGGAAGCGGAAAAGGGAGATTCCTTTGCGAGGCTTTGCGTCCTGGCGTCTTTGCGAGAGACCGGATACGTCGATTCCGGAAACGGATCAGCACCAGTGGGGCATTTTAGCCCCGGGGCATGCCGGACGACGCGGCCGGGATTCCCTCCTCCGTCCCCGCATCGGGTTTCCCCGCTCTGAAAGCGGTGGGAGCCCACCGATGATCTCAAATCTTGCTCATTTTGCCAAAGATCTTACTTCGTAGGGACTACAGCCCAACCCGGATAAACCGGAGAGAAACCACGGATGAACACGGATGGACACGGATCATCCGGACGCTCCAGAAAAAAACAGGCGGTCTTTACCTCTCGCAAAGGCGCAAAGACGCAAAGCCT
>JAGNHB010000095.1 GCA_018001935.1 Acidobacteriota bacterium | reverse complement strand
TTCCTTTCTATAGAATAAGGCCTTCTTTAGAGGCCGGGCTATAGAGTTTATTACCGCCTCTCCGCGGATGGGGCTGGCCCAATCCCTGACCGTTGCTCTTGGCCTTCTTCCTCACCGGTGCGGAGAGGGGGGCGACGCGGCCGCTCTTCCCGACCCGGCCGGGCCCGGGAAAGGGCGGAGGATACCCCTGCCGAAGCGGCGAGGTCAAGTGGAAAAATCAACGGAAGGGGGGGAAAAAACAACTGTGGGGAAGGTTTCGCGTTTGCGCGGGGGGGTGTTGAAGGGGCGTGCGAGGAGCATCTTCCTCGTCGGAACGACTAGTACAAACAGCCCAACGAAAACATAGCTGCGTTTTCGTCCTGTAGGACCTCCTTTTTCTCAAATCGCACTGGAAGACTCTGAATGAAGCCCCGAGAGTGAGATGCGCGGCGGCCGCGCGAATGGATCACACTTTCTCGAACAGCGAGCCGAGCCGGGTGCCCAGGGCGCAGGCGACTTTGTGCAGGGTGGCGATGGAGGCGGAGGTCTTGGCCAGCTCGATCTGGGAGAGGAGGCTGACGGACAGGCCGGTCCGGTTGGCCACGTGTTTGAGTGACATCTTCCGCTCCTTCCGCAGGTCCCGAAGCAGCGTCCCGAGGGCTTGGCTGAGCTGATGAGAACCGGACATGTCGAGGCCTCGGTGCTTAATGACCGCTTCGACCGCGGAGACCACGGCCGAGGGGGGGACGGGCCGAGTGAGGAAATCGTCGGCGCCGCGCTTCATTAGGCCCACGACGTCTTCCACCTTTGGCTTTTCCGCGCAGAAGATTACGCCGGTGTTGGCGTTGTGGCTTCGGGCGGTCTGGATCAGGTCGAGGTCTCCAAGCCTGGTCTGCCGGTGGCTCATGACCACCACCCGGATATCCGCGTCGTTCAGCGCGTCCCGGCCGGCGGCCGCATCGGCAACCTCCCGGACCTGGTGCCCCGCCTGGGTCAGGGCTTCCGCCACACTCGACCGGAAATCGACGTCGGGTTCGATGATGAGAATCTTCATGGTATACCTCTCGGAAAAATCATCCCAAAAGACGGTCGCCTCACCATATCACAACTCCGGGGCCTTGGCCCGGCCTTGCTGACGGCTCGTGGCGCATCGATCACGTTCTTGGGATGTTTGGGTAGCGGCCCCCTTCCCGATCGTCGAACCTGGGCCATCCTGGAGACCCGTTCATAAACAGTCCCCCCGTTCGTGTTTTTCGTGTGGTTCGTGGTTCAGAAGTTGACCGGCCAGAACGGCACCGCTTCGGTCAGGCGGACGCCGCAGTGTTCCTCGGTGACCCACACCACCCTGATCCGGGTGACGTAGCGCTCCGACCGGAAGCGCAGCTCGACGGGATAGACCGTCCCCGCATCCAGATCGATCTCGCCGGCGAAGCGGTACCGCCTGAGCCGGCAGCCGCTCCTGGAGATATCCTCCAGCCCGCGCCCCAGGGGGATCGATTCGACCGCGGTTTTCAGGTTCACTTCCAGGGGGAAGTTGATCTTGAGCCGCTTTTCCGACCGCTTCTGTGCAAACGCCGCTTCCATTCGTCAACACCTCCCATCCGCGGGGCTTGAACGCAACGGCCCCTCTGCCCTCCCCGTCATTATATCAGGAATTCCCGTCCGCCAGGCCAGGCTTGGAACGCCCGGACGATGCAGTTTTCAAAAGGCGCCGCCAATGGGGCGCCCTGGCAGCCCAACCTCATGATGCCGCAGCTCGGCCGTGACCCGATGACGCTTTACGCCTCCACTTGCCTTCCTTGAATCGCTTCATCTTTTCTGATTGATATTTACTTCACATAGGATATAATTATAATTCGTTTTAATATTATATGAGGTGAATATGATAGTAACCGTTGGCAACACGAAAGGCGGGGTGGGAAAGACCACCATCGCGGTGAACCTGGCCATTGCCCGGGCCTTGGCGGGTCACGATGTCTGGCTGGTCGACGGGGACCGGCAGTTGACCGCCCAGACCGCCATCGGCATCCGGGCGGAGAATGGGCACCGTCCCGGCATCGCCTGCGCCTGTTACCCCGATGGGCCCCTTCTGCGCGCACAGGTGCTTCTTCAGAAGGAGAAGTACCGGGACATCGTCATCGACGCCGGCGGGCGGGACTCCTCCGCCTTGCGGGCCGCCCTGGTGCTGTCCGACGTGCTGCTGATACCGTTTCAACCCCGCAGCTACGACGTCTGGGCGCTCAACGACATCGCCGAACTGGTCGAGGACGCCCGGAGCGTCCGGGATGGGCTGCGCTGCTTCGCCGTGCTGAACTTCGCCGACCCTGGGGAGCATTCCCGGGACAACGCCGAGGCGGCAGCCGCCGTGGCCGACGTACCTCAACTGGAATACCTGGCGGCACCCCTGCGACGCCGGAAGGCCTATGCGAACGCCGCCGGGTCCGGGCTGTCGGTCCTGGAGCTGAAACCCCAGGACCTCAAAGCCAGCGAGGAGGTAAAATCACTGGTCAATCATGTTTTTCAATAGTATATTGAGTTACTTTCATTGGCAGGTGAGATGACATGCCCATCGTTCGCCCCAAGCCGAAGAGTGTCGAATCCTTTATTTCCGGCGCACCGGACGCCGTTGCGGAAGGGACTAACGAGAAAAAGCCCCGCTATGTCCGCAAGGGCCGCAAGATCCAGATCACCCTGACCATCGCCCAGCCGATGCTGGAGCGGGTGGACGCGCTGGCCGCAAGGCTCGGTCTGAGCCGGGCCGCCGTCATCAACCTGGCCATCAACCAGGGTATGGAGCACGGCATCAGCGTGGACGCCTTTCATCCGGAGACAAACCGCCAGAATACCCAATGAAAACATCGCATTTTCTCGTACTCTAACTTCCACTTTTTCAGAACGATCTGGAAGTTTTCGGAAAGTACAGAGAGAGGTACGCGGCAGCCGCGCGTTCGGATCGGGTTTTTCGGGTCGCGGGCCACCCGATCGTTTGTCCTGGAGCATCCTGGAAGGCTCTTTTCTTCCGGGGGATCTCCCCCCGGACCCTCGCCAGGGGAATGACCATCCCCTGGACCCCGCAACGGGGGCCCGCCCCCGGTTCGGCCGCCGGGCGGCCTCACTCCCCGGTATCCCCGACACTCCGCCGTTGTCCTTCCTTCGCGCGCTCCTTCCGCCAGGCAAGCCTGTCAGTCGTCGCGCCGCCGCCGCGGCTCCGGGCGGGCCCCGCCTGCGTCTTCGGTGGCCCGTCTCTCCTCCCTCCGGCGCACGGCCCGCGCCGGATTTCGTCTTCCGGTCGGGCTCCAGGTCTCGCCGGCGAGCATAAACGACCCCCTCCCCGCCGGGCGGGTCCCCTCCCATTATCCCTCTCCGCCGATTCCCTCCGCTTCCTCCCTCCGGAATCATCCGTCACGCCCCGCGCCGCCTTCGCGGCCTTCAGTTCGTCGTTTCCGGGCTCTTCCGGAAGAGGACCTTTTCAAGGTTCCCCCCTGCGGCCTCAGCTGAATGTGAAGGCCGCAGGGGGAAACCTTGTTTTCGCGACGCGGCAAACCAAAACCGGAGGAAGAGAGATGAGCCAGAAGATTTACGACATGATCACGGACCGCATCATCGCCCTGCTGGAAGCGGGCGTCGTCCCGTGGCGCAAACCCTGGAAGGCCGGGGAATCCGCCCCCCGGAACCTCGTTTCCCGGAAGGCCTATCGCGGCATCAATGCCATGCTGCTGGCCCACACCGGCTTCTCGTCCCCGTATTTTTTGACCTTCAACCAGGCGAAGGCCCTCGGCGGCCGGGTCAAGAAGGACGAACACGGTTTCACGGTCATCTTCTGGAAGTTCATCGACGCGAAGAAGGCCCGGAAGGAAGACGAGGACGCGGAACTCGAACGCGACCGCAAGGGAAGGATCCCGCTGCTCCGCTACTATCACGTGTTCAACCTGGACCAGGTGGAAGGCATCCCCGAAGGCAAGATTCCCGCGAAGCCTGCCGCGATTCCGGCAGAGTTTCACACCATCGAGGAGGCGGAAGCCATCGTCGAAGGGATGCCCCAGCGCCCGGAAATCCGCCACCACGCCGGGGACCGCGCCTTCTACCGCCCCGCCACCGACACCGTGACCCTGCCCAACCGGGAGCAATTCACGAACCTGGAGGAGTACTTTTCCACACTCTACCACGAACTTGTCCACGCGACCGGCGCGAGCTCCCGCCTGGCCCGGAAATACCTGGAAACCTACGCCGCTTTCGGCTCCGAGGAGTACAGCCAGGAAGAGTTGGTGGCCGAGATGGGCGCGGGTTTCCTGTGCGCCGTGGCGGGGATCGCCCCGAAGACCCTCGAGAACTCCGCCGCGTACGTCGATTCCTGGCTGAAGGCCCTGCGCAACGACCGGCGCGCCGTGGTCATCGCCGCCGGGCAGGCCCAGAAGGCGGCCGATTTCATCCTCGGGGCGAAGGCCGCCGAAGACGACGGGGAAGAAGCCGCCGAATGAAGACCCGGGGGGCCGCGCATCCCGAACCACGCGGAAATTTCGGCAGGGGGTCCCACCCCCTGCACCCCGGCCAGGCGGCGCCGCCTCCTGGACCTCCGCCAGGGGAATGAGTATCCCCCTGGACCCCGCGTGTTCTTTTAGAGACTGCCGGACACGGGGGCGCCGCACCCGGCTCGGCCGCCAGGCGGCCTCGCTCCCCGGCTTCCCCGACACTCCGGCTCCGCCCGCCCTCCGCGCGCTCCTCGCGCCAGGCCAGCCTGTCACGCGTCGCGCCTGTCCGGCTCCCGGCGCTCTCCGCCTGCGTCGATGGTGGCCCGTCCCTCCTCCCTCCGGCGCACGCGTCGCGCCGGGTTTCAACCTCCTGTCGGGCTCCGGCTCGTGGCGGCGAGCATAAACGGCTTCCTCCCCCACCGGGTGGGTCCCCTCCCATTATCCCTCTCCGCCCCCTCCCCTTCGCTTCCGCCCTCCGGTCTCACCCGTCACGCCCCGTGCCGCCTGCGCGGCCGTCGGTTCGTCGTCTGCGGGCTTTTCTCGCGCCTTCACTGGCGGCCGCGACAAGGGTCACGCCGGGGGCCGGAGCGGCTCCGGACCCCCGTCATGCCCCTCGCCTTTTCGGCGGCCGCTGGCGCTCCTGCGCTGGGCTGACTTTTTCAATGTTCCCCCCTGCGGCCTCAGCCCATGGTGAAGGCCGCAGGGGGAAACATTTTCTTCGCGGGCTTCAGAACACGAAGAAAGGAGAAAAGAGATGCGGACGAAGAAAGTGACAAACTACGCGGAGATGGCCCGGGAGGCCCTGAAGTGGATGGTCCGGGAGTCCCGGTCCCTGGGGGATGTCGTCTCGGAGCCCACCCGGGCCGCGGAACTGGCCGCGCTGACCCTGGCCGCGTCCGGCGATCTCGCGCGGGAGCACTTCGGGATCCTCGCCCTGAATTCCGGCAACACCGTTCTGGACGCCCGGATCCTCTCCTCGGGCACCGTCAACCAGGCCCCGGCCTACCCCCGCGAAATCGCCCGGGCGGCCCTCCTGGCGGGCGCAACGGCCGTGATTCTTTACCACAACTTATGTTGAGCACCACATAAATTATGTAATGTGGAGTGGCTAATAATGTGAACACTTGCAACCAAATGCCTTGATTTTCGGCTACCTGGCGGGCGATTTGGCACTTTGACACTACACATTAATCGGATTGATATAAGCTTGTTCTATCACCATTTTTAAAGGGGGTAGAACCATGCTTGAGTACTGGTACCAAGATCAGCGGACTTTGCGTGATTTTCGGCGCAGACCGTTAGGCCCATTCTTTGACGGGTTGGCGGCTCGATTGAAAGAAAGAGGGTACGTCCATCATACGGCGCAGAAAATCCTCAGCAAGTGCAATCTGTTCAACAGCTACCTGATCGAGCAGGGGCTTACGGAGTGTGAAAAGATTACTCCGGCCCATAGTGAGGCGTTTCTGGATTGCTTTTTCACCGATTTTCAGATTACCGGGGATGATCGGAACCCACGGACTTTGATGCGGGGATTACTGAAACACATGTTCCAGTACCTGGAGGAAAAGAAGATCATCCATCCATCCCCTCCCAACCCGATACCAAGCCGGTATCGTTGGCTTTTAGTTCCCTATTTGCAATATCTACGCGAAGAGCGCGAATTCACCGAGGAAACCATTCGGCAAACCTGTAATACTTTGCGCCATTTTCTGGATAGCTTGGGTGAGAACGTGACACCTCAGCACATGAAGAGACTTAAGGCCGACGTGGTCGACGCATACGTGAAACAGAATCTGCAAGAAACTCGGGAGAACCTCAGGCAAATGATTGGCAGGTTGCGAGGCTTCCTCCAAGTCTGTGCGAGTCACCAACTGATTTCCAGGGACCTGTCTGGGGTGCTCCCCGCCATCCCTTCTTATAAGCTGGCTTCCTTGCCCAAGGGGATGGAGGACGAGTCGTTGCAGCGCATTCTAAACATCATTCCGACGGACTCGGCGGGTGGAGCCAGGGACTATGCCATCCTGATACTGATGATGGCCTACGGGCTAAGGGGCAGGAGCATCACAACACTGCTTTTGGAGGATCTCAACTGGCCACGTTCAACCATTCGCATCCGCACTTGCAAGGGCGGGAAAGAAGTCGTGCTTCCTCTGCTGGAAGCTGTCGGCGAGGCCATTCTGCGGTATCTCCGTTTCCGCCCCGCAACGTCATACCGCGAGGTATTCCTCTACACCCGGGCTCCTTTCCTTCCGATCAAGAACCTGGCAGTGGCTGCCGTGGTCCGCAAAAAAATGATCAAAGCCGGTGTCAAGACGCCCAAGGGCGGGGCAAGAACACTGCGCCATTCCTGGGCCATCCGGGCGCTCGTACACGATTCGTCAATCAAGTCCATTGCCGATGTGCTTGGCCATCGTGATCTGAATACGACTTTCATCTATGCCAAGGCCGACCTCAAGACTCTCCGGCAGGTGGCCATGCCTTGGCCCGAAGAGAGGTGAGCCATGGCGACCTGCCTGTTCCACAGTTGCCTTGCTTCCAGGCTCCACGAATTCTGGGAAATGCATGTCGCCCTGGGCCGGAAAGGATCCGCCGAAAGGAAAATCCTCAACTACCTGGATCGCTTCCTTGTGAACGCTCTCAAGCCCGGACAACCCATCACGCCCGAGATCGCCATACGCTGGTTCCAGGAAGTGGAGCATTTGAGCACGGGGACCAGGATCAATCGGGTCTCCGTGCTGCGGCGGTTCTGCGCCTATCTGAGCCGTTTTGACCCCCGGACGTGCGTGATTCCCCGCACTTGGCTTCCACGCCGCATCCGTCCAGCCCCCTATATCTATTCCGTCCAGGAAATACGTTCCATCCTGGCGGCCGCCCGTCGGATAGGGCCACCGGGCAGCCTGCGTCCGGCTGTGATCGCTACGCTCCTCGGTCTTCTATACAACACGGGCTTGCGCATCGGGGAGGCGCTGAAGCTGACACTGGCCGATGTGGACCTTGAAAACCAACTGCTGACCATCCGGGAAACGAAGTTCAACAAATCGCGCTACGTTCCCGTCTCCTCTACCACGGCTAGCCAGCTTGCTGATTTTTTAGGTCTGCGTGAGAAAGCCGGATTCCCCACCAACGCTACGGCTGCTGTCTTTGTCAACCCATCCGGACAAGCCTATGCTGCATCACGGGTCTGCCAAGTCTTCCTGGCGATTCTTCGGGATCTCGGCCTCCGCCGCCACCCGGGGGAGCGGGGCCCTCGCCTGCACGACTTGCGCCACACTTTTGCCGTGACCCGGTTAGCCTTGTGGTATAAACAGGGTGAAAACCTCAACGCCAAGCTGCCTCTGCTGTCGACCTACCTTGGACATACCACGCTCATCGGCACCCAGACTTATCTCCATGCCACGGCTGAACTTCTTGAGAAAGCGAGTGAGCGTTTCCATCATCAGTTCTTGATTCCGGACCTGATGCAATCGGATCAAAGGGAGGTGTCCCATGTCGAAGAGCCATGACCTCGCCTTGTCGGTACGTCGCTTTTTCGAAGACCACATGGTGTCTCAACGCGGCTTGAGCCAACATACGGTCCTCTCTTATCGCGACACGCTGAAGCTTCTTTTCCAGTTCACCGCTCACCGCGACCAAAAAAGCTGCATTGATCTTACCCTAGACGACATCACTCCGGAACTCGTTCGGGCATTCCTTGACCATCTGGGAAGCGTTCGTCATAACTCCGTTGGAACACGCAACATCAGGATGGCGGCTATTCATGCCTTCTTCCGCTATCTGGCGACTACGGATCCGCGTCTAGTGGCTCAATGTCAGCAGATCCTGGCCCTGCCATTCAAACGTCACAACAAACCGGTGCTGGGCTATTTGGAGAAGGAGGAGATTCAGTGCATCTTCCGTCATATTGATGTCCAGGAGCCGGATGGAAGGCGGGATGATGCCTTGCTGCGCTTGCTTTACAACACAGGGGCCAGAGCGCAAGAAGCCGTGGATCTCAATGTCTGCCACATCCGTTTCAGCCGCCCGCACTATGCCCGGATCCAAGGCAAAGGACGGCGTGAACGAACCTGTCCTCTCTGGGAAGAAACGGTGCGGTCGATCAGGCAATGTGTCGAGGATCGCCATTTGAAGCTCTCGGATAACGCGCCGCTCTTCATCAATGCCAAAGGAGATCGCCTGTCCCGGTTTGGTCTGCGCTACATGATCACCAAGCGTGTCGCAAAGGCGGGGCAAGCCTGTCCATCGTTGCTTACGCGGAAAGTGACACCGCACACTTTCCGGCACACCACGGCCATGCATCTGCTGCAAGCCGGAGTCGATCTAAACATGATCCGGTCGTGGCTTGGCCACGCTTCTATTGAGACTACCAACCTTTACGTGGAAATCGATTTGGAGATGAAGCGGAAAACCCTTCAACCCAGTGAGAAGCTGCTGCCCAGAATAAACCGGGAAGGACCCTCGTGGCAGAGAGATCAAAGCATCCTTGACTGGTTGGCAAAGTTGTAGTCAGCTCCGCGACCAGCCGCATGCCACCGTTTACGAGGTCAACTGGATACCACCACGTGGCCGGCGGTTAAGCCGACCAGGATTGGATCCTGTTCATCTCACTTCGAGTAATGTTAAGCGGTCAGACAATGGAATGCATGCCATACGGTGGGATAATCAACCGGTAGAAATCCTTCTTCACATTATCAGCCACTCCACATTACATAATCACCCGGGGGGGCAGTGCCGGCCCTCGACGGACGACCTGCAGCTGACCCGGGAAGTCAAGACGGCCCTCGCCGTCCTGGACATCCAGGTCCACGACCACCTGGTGATTGCCGGCAACGAGGCCTTTTCCATCGCGGCCGGGCGGACCTTCACCTTCGCGCCCCCGGCCGAACCTTCCCTGTTCTGAATAAATCGGGGGCCGCGCATCCACACCACGCGGGAAGGAGATCAACCCATGTTGAACAAGACCCAACTCATCGGCCGGCTCGGGAAGGACCCCGAAACCCTCGCCACCCCGGGCGGGAACACCCTCACCCGCTTCTCCCTGGCCACCGACACCCGGTGGACCGACAAGGACGGCCGGAAGCAGAGCCGCACCGAGTGGCACAGCGTGACGGCCTGGGGGAGCCTGGCGGAGATCTGCGCCGCCCACCTGCGGAAAGGGCGCCTCGTCTACGTGGAGGGACGCCTGCAGACCCGCCAGTGGGAGGACGCCGAGGGCAACCGCCGCCACTCCACCGGCATCGTGATCCACGACCTGAAGATGCTCGAGCCCCGGCAGCCGGTGGAGGCGCCCGTGCCGGAACCGTCCGGCGAGGAGATCCCGTTCTAGCCCTCTCGGGCATCCCCCGACCCAGCCCCGCCCCGGCGGGGCTTTTTTCTTTCCGGGCGGGCGGGGCCGCCGGCCCCTGCACCCCGGCCAGGCGGCGCCGCCTCCTGGACCTCCGCCAGGGGAACGACCGTCCCCCTGGACCCCGCGTGTGCAAGAAAACCGCGGGGGCCCGCCCCCGGCTCCGCCGCCAAGCGGCCTCGTTCCCCGGCATCCCGGACACTCCGGCTCCGCCCGCCCCCCGCGCGCTCCTCGCGCCAGGCCAGCCTGTCACGCGTCGCGCCTGTCCGGCTCCGGTCCGGCTCCGCCTGCGTCAACGGGGGCCCGGCTCTCCTCCCCCCAGCGCACGGGTCGCGCCGGACCGCTCCCTCCGGCCGGGCTCCGGTCCGGGGCGGCGAGCATAAGCGGCCCCTTCCCCGCCAGGCGGGTCCCCTTCCGTTATCCCTCTCCGCCCCCCCGTCGCGTCCCATCCTCCGGTCGCGTCCGTCACGCCCCGTGCCGCCTGCGCGGCCGGGGCTTCGTCGCTTCCGGGCTCTTTTCGCGCCTGTGCCGGCGGCCGCGACAAGGGTCACACCGGGGGTCGGAGCGGCTCCGGACCCCCGTCATGCCCCTCGCCCCCGGGCGGCCGCTGCGGCTTCGGCGCGGAGCGGACTTTTTTCAATGTTCCCCCCTGCGGCCTCAGCCCATGGTGAAGGCCGCAGGGGGAAACATTGTTTTTCGCCAAGGCGGTCAAAACCAATCACGGAGGTTTTCATGTACTCGGGAGACGAATTCTACGGCGACGAAGTCACTTCATCCATTGACGGCGGGGAGGCCGTTCTCCTCCGCTGCCCGCGCTGCGGTGTCATGGAAGACGCCCCCTGGCTGTGGGTCAGCAACGGCGGCCAGCGCCGCTGCGACCTGTGCTGGGAGGTCATGGTCCCGGAGGACCCGGACTTCACCTTCTCGGAGCCGGACTGGGACGACGACTTCGACACCCGTTCCGCCCTGTCTTCCGCCGGCTGGGGAGCGGACGAGGACTACGGCTGTTTCGACGGCGAATGAACACCTCGGGGGCCGCGCATCCGGACCACGCGGAAAGGAGGAAAACCATGAACATGAACGCGAACGACGCCCGCCTGATCCCCCAGGAAGAGGTCTTCGGCCCCGTGATCCACGCCTGCACCCGCGCCCAGGCCCTCGCGGACGGGGTATTGGTGGACGTGACCGAGACGGCCCGGGAAGCCGGGTTCCGTTTCCCGGTGGCCCTGACGGCCGCCGCGTGGTCCGACTGCGTGGCCTGGGGCCGGGAGGGGGCCAAGGTCCACCAGGACGAGGCCGGCCGCCTGTGGGACGTCCTGTGGATGGCCCGTTGCGCCGCCGCCCGGGCCATGGCCGGGGAGCGCGAGGTGGAGGTGAAGCTCCACCGGGTTCCCAGGGGGCGCTCCACCCCGAGGCCGGCCATCCTGAAGATGGTCATCGGACCCGGGGACGAAAGGGAGCCGGTCATCACCCTGATGATGCCGGACGAGGACTGAACGGGGCGCCCGCCGGAATTCTCCGGCAGGCGCCCTTATCGCCGTCTCCCCTGGGTTCGGGACGCATCGGCGCACCCATCCGTCCCTCCGGGGGTGCGCCCAAGCGTTCCCGAACGATAAGGTGCGAAAGACTCACCGCGACCGGGGGCTCCTCCGTCGCCCCCGGACTGGGGTGAGACTTTCGGGAGTCTTCCCCCACCCACCCGACGGCGGTTCACGGACATCCCCCACTTCCCCCGCCTCCACCCCCGTGATGGCATCCGAGCTCTTGGCCGGATTACGGCCCGGTGATAAAATCGAGTGGGCTGTCGCCGTGTACGAAGCGACACGGGGTTTCGCCAGGGCCTCGTCGCATGGCTCCCACGGGCAAGCCTGGGCCTGGTTGAGCCGTGAAGGAGGGAACATGAGCGCCAAAAGAAACACGCGCGTCGTCCAGGAACACCGCAGGGGCGCACCCAAAGCGCCAAGTCACGTTGAAGCGCCATCGACCTGCAGTTCTTCCTCGATCCCACGGGGCGCCGCCGTGGCAGGCGAGGCGATGGCGAACCGTGCCGCGGCCCTTGCCCGGAGTCGGGCCTATCGGGCGCTCCATCGACGCCGGGCGGCCCGGACCCAGGCGATCTCCACCATCCTGGACGGCGAGCTGTCTCTTAAAAAGACTGTTGACGCCATTAAAAAGGTGCTGGTGCTGGACGCCCTGAAAAATAACCGGTGGTTCAGGCGGCGGGCGGCGGCGGAACTGAAGGTCACCTATCGCATTTTCAACAACATGGTTTCCCATTTGGGCCTCGATGCGTTACACAAATCCATGAGAGCGGCCATGCGCAAAGGCGCAGGAAGCTCTTCCGGAAAGCGCACCGATCCGTTCGATCTCTTTTCCATCCACCTCCCTTACGGTGAATCGGGGGTGATGGATTACGACCCATTGACGGACTCCTTACGCTGCCATTTTTGCGGCGAGCGATTCAAAAACCTTGCCCAGCATGCCCGGAAGGTCCATGGGCTCAGCTCATCCGATTACCGAGAACTGGCGGGTTTAAACCGGAGGACGCGCCTCATATCCCAGGGAGTGCGCGAGCGCCTGCGCGAGGTGACGGCTCCGCGTTGCGAACGTCTCCGGGCCGAAGGGCGAAAGCGGAGCTGGGGCGAGGACCCTGAACTCCTTGCGAGGGCCAAGGCCGCTGCCGTGGAGGCTTCAAAATCGGGCATGCGGCCCGAGGGGCGCCGTCACCGGCGGGAG
>JAGNHB010000094.1 GCA_018001935.1 Acidobacteriota bacterium | reverse complement strand
CTCCCGGTGAGACGAGTTCCCTTCTCGCTCCTGCGAAATCCTCTCTCTCTGCCCGGCCGATTGAAAACCAGTCGCTGGCCTCACCCAAAACCGCTGTTTTTGGCCTCATCCCTGACCGGCGCGAACAGTTTTCCGACTTTTTACGGGACTGTCAAATTACTCGACCGGGAATCACATGGCGTTTTCTGCCTGACTGGCTCTTGGTTGGAAGGCGGCAACGATGTGGCCGGTCTTTCCAGCATCGTGTCACATATTATGCAATTCAGATTTTTGAGTTGTGTATTTCATATCGTGAACCTGGCCTCCCTTTCCGGCGACGTGGGGGTTTCGGCGACGACCCTCCGCAACTGGATCTCGGTCCTGAAGGCGTCGTACGTGGTGTTCGAGTTGCCCCCCTTCTTCGAGAACATCCGCCGCCGGATGGTCAAGTCCCCGAAGATCTACTTCACGGACGTCGGCCTGGCGGCCTTCCTGCTGGGGATTCACACGGCGGAGCAGGCGGCTCGGGACCCTTTGCGCGGCAACCTGTACGAGAACCTCGTGGTGGCCGACATCGTGAAGGGCGCCCTGAACCGGGGGACCCGGCCGGAGCTTTACTTCTTCAGGGATTCCAACGGCGCCGAGGTCGACCTGATCATCCGGGAGAGCGGGGCGCTGACGCCCGTCGAGATCAAGTCCGCCGCCACGTTCACCCCCGCCTTCGCCCGGGTGCTGGAGCGTTTCCCTTTGTTCGGCGCCCGGGGGAGCCGCCCCGGAGTGGTCCTTTACAACGGGGGGCAACGGTTCGAGGTTCGGGGAATCCGCGCCTTCAACCCGCTTGAAGCCGACGACCTCTGGGCGGAGCTGACGATATGCCGCTGATGTTCTATCTACTGGTTGGGTTGGGGTTGGTCCTGGCCGCTGCAGCTCTCCTTCTCAGGCACCCGGCACGCGGAGAGCGCAAGGGCATAGAAACAACTGGGGATCGCTTACTGGCCCACTCCTTGGATCGCTGTGACTACCGGCTGTTTGTCGGAGTCCCTCCAGCGGACCCCGAGGGTTGGGGCGAGGTCGATCGGATTGATGGGCCCCGGATATTCCTGCGGGATCAAACTGTCCTCAAACTCAACGAGGTCACCGCATACTTTGTTGCCTACCCGGGCGGGCAGCTCGTCGATTGCCGCAATATCGACCATCTGCCGTTGCCTCGATGGGTCAGGTTTCCGGAAAGATCCTGCTCGCCCGACCAGGACATCCTGACCCTGGACGACCTCAAGGCAGGGAAAGCTCATGCCAGCGTGAGTTTCGGTCAGAGCACCTCCCGGCCGGGCTCTCGCCATCACTATTCGACCACGGTGACCAACATCTCCGGAGAGCGGATCCGGGTACGCCGGTTTGGAGCCTTCAAGCCGGCCGGGGACGGTTTCCGGCTGAGCACGATCACCTCCAGGTTTTTCAGTGCGGAGGACTTTCGCGAGTGGTACACGCAGAAAACGGAGTGGCTGGAACCGGGCGCCTCCGTCACCGACCCGAACAACTATGGTTTCCCCCCGGTTCTGTGGGCATACCATTGCGAAAACGAAGAGGGTGAGGTGTTCATCGCCGGCGGAATGGTCGAGTGACCCGACGCCGCTCCCCGGTGACACAACCCGGGAGGCGACCGAAATCGATTCGATCTTGAATGCTGCCGGGCAACTGTTTACAATTCCCCTGGTATGGTGACGGAATCCAGACAAGCGGAATGACCATGACGGTTCGCCCCGCCCGGGAACCTCATGCGCATGGAGGGTGAGTTGACACCGGACTTCCACCAAAAAATTATATACAATCCCTTTTATATTTTAGGCTTAAGATCGGACAGCACGAAGGCCGAGGTCGAACAGCGAGCCCGATGGTTACTGGACAGGTTGGCGGAGTGTCCCGGGCAGGAGGAGACCTATACCACGCCGCTCGGTCGTTTCCCGTTGACCCGAAGCCGGGTGGATGAAGCTCTCCATGAGCTGGAGCAACCCAGCCGGCGGCTGATGCATGAAGTCTGGGCCCACCTGGAACCGGGGCCGGAGGATCCGCCTTCCCCCCGTGTTCCGGAACCCAACCGGCAGCCTTTCGATTGGTCCCGGTTGCGTCGACTGGTCGGATGGTGAAGGCCATGAGCGTATCCGGCCTCATCATCCTGATCGTCTGGCTTCTCATCTGGCTGTCGCGCAAACAGGAAACGACCCCGGAAACGGTGGCTCCCCAACGGCTCAAATCCCCGATCATGGTTTGGTTGAGCGAGGACATCCGGTGGGGAGCCCTGCTCAGGCTCTTCCTCTTCCCGCTGGCGTTGACGTTTTCGTGGTGGGTGGCATCGGGGGAATGGCAGTGGTTGCCGGGCGTGGTAATCCTGCTCCCCTTCCTGCTTCCCGGCTGGTTCGCCCGAAAGGTGGCGGGACCGCTGCGCTGCCCGCGGTTGGCTTACCGCATGGCCGGCCAGGCGTGGTGGAAATGGCGCTGCGACATGGCGGGAGGCGCCGCGCTGGAAATGGCCCGAACCGAATGCAGGAGAACGTCACACTCCGCCCACACCTTATTGAGCTTGGAATATGCCGCACACAGTGGGGAATTGCCTTCCGAGCATCAACGGGCGGCAATGTCGCGGGAGGGGGCCCGATTCCCGGAGACACGGTTGCGGGGAGGATCGCTGGCCGCCCTGGCCCTGCTTGCCGAGATGAGGGGAAATCGCGATGAGGCCCGTCGGTTGATGGAAGGGGTGCTGCGGCTTCCCTCGACGGTAACTCCGCCCGAGGCGCGACGCTGCGCCCGGGAGTGGTTGGTGGTGGATGCCGCGTCACACTCGGAGTGGGAGCGGTTGTTCGACTTGGCCGCCGGGCGTCCCCGTTCGACCACGACGACGTTTATCGCCCTGGCGGCCCAAAGAATCCTTGGCCGGCGGGATGCCCCATCCACCCTCCGATTGCGCATCGGGTGGCTTCTGGCGCGTCGTCGCCTGAGCACTCGCCCGCTACTGGCCGAGGCACTCCGCCCTCCGTTTCATCAGCCACCGGAGAAGCAGGTGATCGACCGCTCTGCCCCACCCGGCGATCGCTTCTCGGTCGCGCTGCGGTTCCTGTTGGAAGCGACCGGCCCTTCAGCCGGGCCACTCCCCCATTCCCGGCTGGAGGAACTGGAGACAGCGTGGTCCCGCGTCTTCGCGGACCCCGATTTTGAACGGAAGATCTTTCAGCGGGCCCTGGCCCTCTATGCCCCCAACGGTCACCACATCCTGGCAAAGCTGAGAGAGGAGGTGACGGGGGTGATCCGGGAAAGCAAGGCCGCCCGCCGCGGGGACGGCAGGCCAGGAAAAGGCTTCCAGTTGACCGGTGGAGAACAACCCGTCCCCTCCCTGCCGGAGCTGCGAAATGCGCTGAACGGATTGAGGACACGGCTGCAGACGGATCATCTCAGGTCCACCCCGAAGGAGTATCTGGACTGGCTGACCATCCTGGAGTTGTACGAGGCTTTCAGGAAATCCCCGGACGACCCGGTCCGACGGCAGATGTACCCCTTCCTGCATCAACTGACAACGGACCTGGGCGCCACGTTCTTCAACATTCGAAAGCAGCACACCCTGGCCCATGCGATGTTCCGGTGGCTGCGGGAGGAATCCATGACCATGAAAAATCACGCCAATTTCGAACTGGACACCCGGAACGTCCGGTGCGGTTTTTAATTGCATTCTCTTTGGTCGCTTTCTATAATTCACTCGTCTCATCAACCGGATTAAACGCAGGTGATTGGGCTTGAAACTCATCCGTCAAACACGACTGGCTTTTCAGGAGGGAAATTCCGACAAGGTATACGAAGTCGATCTCTGTGAGGTGACGCCCGGGTGGTTCGTGGTCAATTTCCGTTACGGACGCCGGGGGGGGACCCTCAAGGACGGCTCGAAAACGGTCCTTCCGGTGCAGCAGCATCAGGCGGAAACGATTTTCGACGAACTGGTTTCCTCGAAAATGGCGAAAGGATACTGGGAAGCCGGTAAAGCCCGGCCGGCCCGGCCGTCGTCAGCCGGCCCGCCTGTTTCGACTTCTGCCAGGAATCGTCCGGACCAGGCCTTGCTCGAGGCTCTCCGCCAGGCAGTCCGGCTGCAAGGTGTGACCGACGACGGCCGTCCCCTGTCCCGCCTGCTCTGGCGCTGCGGAGAGAGGCGGCTTGCCGAGGCGCTCCCCAGCCTGCTCAAGCTCGACCGAAGCGGCCAGGCCATGACGGACTACTGCCTGGCCTGGGCCCTGGGCCGCTGTGGTGGGGAAGACTCGCTGCCCCTGCTGCAGAAACTGCGCGACGATCCGTCCGGGGACGAAAAAGTCAGGCGCATGGCACGGGAAGCCTACCGCGCCGCCTCTCCACCCGAGGCTCGACAGAGACTGGTGCTGGAAACCATCGGCCATCTGCCGGATCCCTTGCCGGCAGCGGCGACAAGCGGCTCGGCGGAAACGTTCCGGCAGGCCCTGTCCGACCGGTTTGGCGAGAATGCGCTGCCCCCTGGGCTGCTCGAGGACTTTTATACCATCGACACGGAAGCGGTCCGCCCGGCTCTGCTCGATCTCCTGCGCCGCGTGCCCCTGAGTTCCGGCTATTTCCGGCAACTTCGACACATTTTCAAGGCCGCTGAATTCCGGCTGGACGCCGAGGTGTTCGGACTCCTGGCTTACCGCTTCGAGAAAGAGAGCGCCACTGTCGGCCCGAGCACCGACCATGCGATGCTGGCCGGTAAATGGGTCAGTGTCCAGGACGAGATCCGGAAACCGGACTCCCGCCTGGCCTACACCCGCGCCACCCGGCACTACCTCCGCGGCCGGGTCTGGCGCACCCTGAGGCGGCTGGGCCTGTCCGGGGACACGGATTATGCCCGGATGGCCGTCGGGGTGCTGCTTCCCTTCAGCGACGCGGATGCCGTCAAGCCCTATCGGAAGGAGTTCTATGACTGGAAATCCAGGCAAACCCGGCAACTGGATTTCGATGGGTTCGCCCCTTACCATGCTTTCAACCATATCCTGTATGGGGCCGGCCGAAGCCATGAACAGAAGCGCTGGTTGTCGCCCTGGAACCTCCGGGGTGGTGCTCCGGTCAGCCCCGATGAAAGAGAGGAATCGTTCCCCGCGGTGTGGGACCAGGAACCCGGCGGCCTGTTCCACCTGCTCATGGCCAGCCGTTGCCTCCTGGTGCACGAATTTGCCGCCAGGGCTCTGCGTGCCAACCCGCGATACCTGGAAACACTGGAAACCCGGGCGCTTGTCCTGCTCCTGACCGCTCCCTACGCCTGTACCAACCAACTCGGCCTCGACTTGGCCCTGGCCCGACACAAAACATACGAACCTGATTTCGAGTTGGTCCTTGGCCTGCTGGCGAGCCCGCTCCCGGCCGCCCGCGAGACCGCCGCGAAGTGGGTCTCGTCCAACAGCGGGCCGTTCCTGGCCAACCTGGACTTCCTGGCCCGCCTGATGGCCAGTCCCCAGGAGAGCTCGCGCCGTCTGGCCCGGGACTGGATCGGCCGGTGCTCATTTTCCGCACCTCAAGCCAGCGAGCTCTGCCGGAGGCTGACGGCGGTGATCGCCGCTCAAACCGAACCAGTAACGGAAGGGGTGATCGAAGAGATCAGTGGCCTGCTCTTCCAATTGTTCCCCAGCCAACTGAGGACGCTGCCCCTGGAGGATCTCCTCGCCTTGCTCGATCACCCCCTCCCGCAAGCAGCCGTTTTCGCCAGCCAGGTCCTCCTTGGCCATCAGAGCCCGCCCGAAGATCTTCCGGAGAGCCTGCTCACGCGGCTCATCCGCTCTCCGCACGCCGCGGTGCGCTGTGCGGGGATTCGGCTCTTCGGCAGCCTGCCCCTGGAACTCCTGTTGCAGCGGGAATCCGTCATCCTGGAGTTTTGCCTGTCTCCGCTCGAGGACGTCCGGCAGGCCATTCGGCCCACTCTGGCCCGGTTGGCCGCGGGTTATCCCGAGTTCGGCCGACTCCTCGCCCAGACCCTGGCCCTTCACCTGCTCGGGAAGGAAACGGCGGAAGGTTTTCACCGCGACTTGGCCGGGATCCTCGAGAACGAATTGGCCGGCTCACTGGAAGACATTACGCGCGACACCACGGTCCGCCTGCTCCGTTCCAGCGAACCCTTCGCCCGGGAATTCGGTGGTTTCCTTTTGAACAACCTGTTCAGTGAGACCGCTTTTCCCGTGAGGGAAACCATCCGGTTCGCCAACCACGACACCCGGTCCGTCCGGGAGTTCGCCTGGCGCAAATGCCGGGAGAACCTGGCCGCCCTCAAGCGCGAGATGGGGCAGACCGTTCGCCTGCTGGACTCGAAGTGGGAGGATACCCGCGAGTTCGGTTTTACCTTCATCCGGGAAAACTTCGATCGTGACGACCTGCCCTCCGCTGCACTGGTCGCTCTTTGCGACAGCGTCCGGCCGGAGGTGCAGCGTTTCGGTTGCGAATTGATCACCTCCTTCCTGCAGCCGGAAGCCGGCCCGGACTACCTGTTGCGACTGAGCGAACACCCCTCGGCCAATCTTCAGCTCTTCGTCACCAACTACCTCGAGGGATATGCCTCCGGAAATCCCCGGCTCATCGCTGACCTGAGGGATTATTTCATCACGGTTCTCAGCCGGGTCAACACGGCCCGGGTGGCCAAGGGCCGGATCTATCATTTTCTGCAACAGGAAGCGCGGAAAGACCCGGAGACGGCGTGCACCGTTGCGGAGATCGCGGGGCGGGTCTCCGCCACCCGCGTGTCCCGGGAGAAGGCTCAGTGCCTGGCGATCCTGCGCGACATCCGGGAGGCTTTCCCGGACATCCCCCTGCCGCTCCGCATCCTGCCGTTCGAAACACGCCAGAGGCAATCCCATGGAGTTTAACTACCGCTATATGGGCAACACCCTGGTCGAGTCGACGGCGGAAACGACTGCCATGTCCTTCGCCCCGGACACGCTGCGGCCGCCGGTCTTTTTCTCCGGGGAGTTGGCCCGGGGGGTCCCGTTCCGTGAAGCCATCTCGGCCCTCAACAGCACCGTCATTTCGGATCTGCGGTTCAAACCGAAGGACAAGGAAGCCTACAAGGCCTGGGCGGCCGAGCGCGACCTGGGCGACCTGGCCAGGCTGCTGAAAGTAAAGGAAGGGACGGCCCAGCGCCTGCGCGAGGTCCAAACCGAGCTCACCGCGCTGAGGGCAAGCCGGGACAATCGGATGAGACCCTTCCTGGAGGCCCGCCGAAAGTATTTCGAGTACCTTTACCTGGCCAACCGTGATGCGTGGATCGTCCTGGACCCGGTCATCACGGTGCACCCGGACGAGGTTTTCTTCGAGTGTTTCTCCCGTGACGAGTCGGCGTACGGCCGACTGAGCTGCAGTTACGAGATTTTTCACCAACTGGGCGACCGGGCGTGCGGAACCACCAACATTGACTATTCTTCAGACCTTTACAATGAATTCCAGAAAATCCGGAGTTACAAGACCACTCGCCTGGAAGTCGATCCCGCCGGTTTCGGAGTTCAAACTGGAGCCGGCGATGAGTACCGGGAGGTGAAAATCGACCTGCCGGACAGCTGGGTGCGCGGTTTTTTGCAAGTCAGCGCCGCGATGTCGCTGCCGATGAAGCGGTTCCAACTGCACCCCATGGACCTTTACAACTTCTGCCAACTTCTCCGCCGGCACAAGGAGAGGACCGGTCCCCGTTCCATCCGGTTCCGCTTGACGCCGGGACACCCGGTCGTGGCGGTCTTCGAGCCCTGGAACTTCGAACTGAAATGCCCCCGTTCGTCCTACGAGGAGACGGAACCGGCCGAAATTCGCGTCTGGGGTCGTCGTCGCCTGCTGATCCTGGAGCGGTTGATCCCCCTCGCCCGAAACTTCACGGTCTATCTCGCCGGCACCGGATTGCCCTCGTTCTACGTGGCCGATCTGGGGGAGATGTCCTTCACCCTCGGTCTCTCCGGTTGGACCGCCAACGACTGGTCCAGAGCCGGTTTCTTCGACCTCCTGGCACCGGCCGACGATGTGGACGATTATTCCCGCCGCCAGGTTTTCGGAGAACTGCAGCAGAGCTGGTTTGCGGAGCCGACCGCGATGGCCCGGCAACTGGGCGTCGATCGCCGGATGATCATGGCCTCGCTCTTCACCTTCACCCAGGCCGGTCGCGCCATGTACGACCTGGCCAAAGGGGTCTTTCGGGTCCGGGAACTCCACCGGACCCCCCTGCCACTGGAGCAGTTCCGCTTCTCCAGCCCTCGGGAGGAAGAGGCCCACCGGCTCAATGCCAACCGGTGCGTGAGCGTGGAGCACTCCTCCACCGACCGGGAAGGGAACTTCCACCTGGACGGAACGGTCAAGGAGCGTTCCAAGACCTACAAGCCCCGGTTGATGCTCGACCGCGACGAGGCTTTGAAGAATGCCGACTGCACCTGCGGGTTCTTCGTCCAGAACAAGCTGTTCAAGGGGCCCTGCGCCCACATGCTGGCCTTGCGGATCGCCTTCGGCCAGAAGGTCAAGCGCTTCAAGACATGGTAGCGCCCCGGCGCTGCCTCGGAAAAACGGGCCCGGCGAAGTTTGCGTTTTTTTAAGTCAGGATGTGTTGTATGATGAGACCGAAAGCGATGGTGGCTCTTTTCCCTTGCAACCCGGGCGGTGGATCGCCGTCCATGTCCGCAGCTGAAGCACGCGTCACTGGCCAGCTCTTCACTTTGCGGGTCTCGCCACCGGTGGGCAATTACGGTGTGAATTCCGTGAATTTAATTCGCCCACCGGTGGCGGACCCGCTTCGAGTTGATCAGTCCAGTCCCGAGACGTTTCCGAAGGAACCCGACTGCCATCGCTTTCTTTTTTCCCCCCCCGCCCGCCCCTCTGACTCCACACATCAGGGAAACCGCCCATGAGCCGCCCCGCTGCGCCATCCCAACCGACCCGGGAGAATCTCTACCAGCGCATCCGCGAGACCTCCAAGGCGGAAGTGGTCCTGGAGGAGATGATCCGGCTCGGTTTCTGGCCGGCGGGAGAGGGCATTCCAAAGGGCCCGGAAGCGGAGGACCGACGGACCGGGGAACTCGAAAACGAACTGGCCGCCCTGCGCACGGAGATGAGCCGTCTGCAGAACGAAGCGGCCATGAGGCGGGCCCTGTACCAGAAACGGCTGGAGGAAGCGCGGCAGAAGCGGCAGGAAACCCGGCGCCGGCAGGAAGAGGCCCGCCGCGCTCGCGCCGCGGCGTGGAAACAAGCCAAGGAACGGGAGATTGGTTATCTGGGCGAGGGTATATCCGCCGGGTTGAACCATCAGCTCAGCGACGCCACCCGACTGGCGCAACACGGGTTACCGCTCCTGTCCACCGCCCTGGACGTCGCCTCCGCCATGGACATCTCCGTCGGCGAACTCCGTTTCCTGACCTTCGTTCGCCGGGTTTCGAAACACACCCACTACCGGCGTTTTTTCATCCCCAAGAAAACCGGGGGACAGCGGCTGATCTCCACCCCGATGCCACGGCTCAAGCAAGCCCAGTATTGGGTGCTGGGCAACATTCTCGAACGGATTCCGATTCATTCCTGCGCGCACGGTTTCGTCGCCAAGCACTCCATCGTGACCAACGCGTCGATGCACACCGGGACAGATGTGGTCGTCAACTGCGACCTGGAGAACTTCTTCCCCACCATCTCCTATCGAAGGGTTCGGGGACTGTTCCGCGCGCTGGGCTATTCCGAGCAGGTGGCCACGATCCTGGCCCTGCTCTGCACCGAACCGGAGGTGGACCGCGTCGAGTGCGACGGTGAAACGTATCACCTGTGCACCTCGGAGCGGCACCTGCCGCAGGGCGCCCCGAGCAGCCCGATGCTGACCAACATCCTGTGCCGCCGCCTGGACCGGCGCCTGTCCAACCTGGCCGAAACGCTGGGATTCTCGTACAGCCGCTATGCCGACGACCTCACCTTCTCCGGTTCCGGCGAAGCCAGAGGAAAGGTCGGCAAGCTCCTGCGGAAAACGGAAGGCATCGTCTCTCACGAGGGCTTCCGGATCAATCGGGACAAGACCCGGGTCCAGCGCCGGGGACGCCGACAGGAAGTCACGGGGATCGTGGTCAACGAGCGGCCGGCGGTCAACCGTGAGAACCTTCGCCGGATGCGGGCGGTCCTGTTCCGGCTGGAGAAGGATGGCCTGCGGGGCCAGCACTGGGGCCGCGGAGGGGAGGTGATTTCCGCGCTGGAGGGATACGCGCATTTCGTGGCCCAGGTCGACCCGGCCAAGGGGGGGCGGTTCCTGGAGCAACTCGTGGCGATCAAGGCCAAACTGGGTTGGCAACGGCCGAAACATCTCCGCCGGCCCAAAAGGACGCCAAGCTGGAAACGGTCAGCGACGGCCCCGGCGGCCACCCCGGCGGATGTGATGCCCGCCGTCGCGCAGCCGGCCAAACCCGAGCCCGCCACACCGCCGAAAAAACCCTGGTGGAAATTCTGGTAACCCGGCGTCTCCTGACGGCATGGACTTTTCGACCATTGAATTCCCGTCGTCTTTCCGGGCGTTTCGATTGAGTCCCCGTTTTGAATTCATTCTGATGCGATTGTCCAAGGAAACGGCATGAGCGTGATCTATTTGATCATCATCGTCATTGCCGTCTTGGCCTTGATCACGGCCTCGATTTGCCGTCGGGCCAGGGCTGAAGCCGTCGATTCAGTCGCTTGTTATTCCCGGTCGGCCGCCTCCGCCCGGCCCGCACCCGACTTCTGATAGCCACCCACCAGGCCCTCGTCCGTGCGGTGTCGGTCGTTCGGGATGGCGCCCGGGTCGCGGAAGTGAGCAACACGATCGCCCAGGCATTGAAAAGCGCCTCGTTGCAGCCGTCGGCAGACTTCGTGGGCTACCGCATCAGTACCGTCCCCAGGGATGTGCCCCGAATTCCCTGTGACGATCCTGGACCGGACGGGCATGTCGTCCTGCGGGAAGGCATGGTCCTCGCCGTCATTGTCCTGGCGCAC
Source organism: Acidobacteriota bacterium (assembly GCA_018001935.1). Lineage (NCBI taxonomy): Bacteria > Pseudomonadati > Acidobacteriota > Acidobacteriota bacterium. Next base: position 1,599 of record JAGNHB010000094.1, on the reverse strand, counting down.
GAGGGAAGTTCCACCCTCCGGGTGACACCGGACGGGTGGGGTGTGGTTTCCCTGGACAGTTCCGACTCCGCCCTCTTCAGCCACATGGTTCTCGTCCAGTCGGATGGCGGTCACGTCCTGACCGACAGCGCCCGCCTGCGCAGCCGCTTTGACAGATAAACCCTTGGGCTGCAACTTCATTGCATGGGTCGCCCGGAAACGTCACCCGTCGGGCCAGGATTTCGGGGGCGTGGCCGTGATCGACATTGAAATAGACAGTGGTTGGGCGGTATTTGGAGACTCAAACCAATACGTAATAACTTCCACTTACTGTGCATCTCCAAGATGGAGTGAATTTAAATTTTTCGGAATGGGATTTAGTAAAAACAAGAGCGGAAAATAGACAAATTGGGACATTCTTTATTATTGTATTTTTGATGAGTATAATTATGTTCTTCTATCATAAGTTCAATGATAGATCATTAAATCGTTGAACGCAATGTTATGGAAAGGAGGATAACGTGATGCCCTCCCGGGTGTTCCTGAAATTGTTGTTGTATTGCGTCTTTATCCCTCTTGTGCTGTCTTCATGCAATTGGGGGAAGTTCTTTTATGTCCCACGGGCCCCGCGGTTGCAATTCGTGAGCATCCCTCCGGGAAGTTTCATGATGGGAACAGACAGTGGGGCAGTATCGGAGACAAGGTTTCCGCTTCACCGTGTCACCCTGACGCGAGGATTCGAGATGATGTCGACGGAAGTGACGCAGGCACAATGGAACGCGGTCATGTATGAGAGCACGTCGACTGGAAAAGGGGACGATCTCCCCGTAGACAACCTTTCCTGGGACGAATGCCAGGCGTTCATCCGGAAATTGAACGAACTGGATCCGGGCAACGGGTATCGATTGCCGACCGAAGCGGAATGGGAATATGCCTGCCGGGCGGGAACCACAACCCGATTCTACTGGGGGGACACCTTGAACGGAGACTATTGCTGGTACAACGGCAATTCCGGGGGCAAAACCCACCCGGTGGGGCTGAAGCCGCCGAATGCCTGGGGACTCCATGACATGACCGGCAATGTATCCGAGTGGTGTGAGGACTTTGAAGGTGATTATCCATCCGGACCGGTCGTCGATCCGATGGGGCCGAGATCCGGCGACCGAAGGGTATTCCGGGGTGGTAATTGGGATACCAGGACAGAATTGGGCTTAAGTTCCTGGTACCGGGCCACTGCTCGACCCCAAAGAAAGTTCATCTATTTTGGTCTACGCTTGGTACGAGATGCAAAACCGCAAAAGGCCGGCCCGGTTGGCCACGTGTTTGAGGCCCAATGAAAACGCAGCTATGTTTTCATTGGGCCTACGAGCAGGGTGACGGAAACGATTCGTGTAAAATCCAGCCATACCTCGGCAAGTCATTGAATATAGAGCGGCAACAAATGTCATATATGTAACACGCTGACATTTTGCTCAATTTGCCGCAGAAGTTGGCGTAACCCTACAACGTCACTTGCGATAATTTGTCCAAGGTTTTCTTCCGATGCGAAAGGTATGAACGGTGGTTTCGCACCTGCACCCATTGAACCCAACGGAGTATCGTCCTGCATGTCCATTTCCT